>JAUYED010000111.1 GCA_030691525.1 Bacillota bacterium
AAAATTTGATGGCATGGGTATCGAGTATTTTTATACGCTGATAGACGACGCGGTGGCTCGGGCCATCCGGAGCAAAGGCGGCTTCATCTGGGCCTGCAAGAATTACGACGGCGACGTGATGAGCGACATGGTGGCGACGGCATTCGGGAGCTTGGCGATGATGACCTCTGTGCTCGTATCGCCCGAGGGGCATTTCGAGTACGAAGCGGCGCACGGCACTGTCACAAAGCATTACCGCAAGCACATCCAAGGAGAGGAGACCTCGACCAACTGCATGGCCACGCTCTTTGCATGGACGGGCGCGCTCCGAAAAAGGGCACAGCTGGACAGAAACGCTGACCTGGAGGACTTTACGAAACGGCTTGAAAAAGCCGCATTGAAGACTATTGACGAAGGCGTGATGACCAAAGACCTTGCCACCCTTTCCAGCGCACCGAATAAAAAGATAGTCAGCACGGAGGATTTCATCAAGGAAATAAAATTCAGGATATAAAAAGCCCTGTGAGGGGGGCTGCATAGCGCAATTTACAATTCAGGAAGCTACGCAGTGAGTGCTCCGAAGCAATGACAGAAGAGTTGAGAATATGCCCACCCCTGACCCCTCCCGTTATCAATCAGAGGGATGGTATAAGGTTTATAAGAACGGGAGGGGAACATTACCTTTTGGGGGCTGCGGGTATTTGGGAAAGGGGCTCCGCCCCTCTTCCCAAACCCACACCCCGTTGAGAGACGAGTATCAACGTTCAGAAGAGCCGATTACAAAGGCCAGCCAAGAGATTGCCGCGTCGCCTGCGGCTCCTCGCAATGACAGAGGGGTGGGGTGTTGGAGGGGTTATGGAGCGGATATAGAGCGTCAAGGGCGGATTGCGTGTTGCTGCGCACAGCCTGTCTTCATTCTGATGTCCTGCTAAAGCAGGGCTTTTTTATTGTGTTAATCTTACGCGGAATTATCTTTGATGGTTATGATATAATAATTTCATTAAGCTCAATGATTTGAGTTGATTGCATATAAGAACTGATGCATACGGTGTAAAAAAATATGAATGATAATTCCCAAATAAACGAATGGTACAAGCTGGATAATGCCGCCAAATTATATCCGGCTATCAAAAACCGAAAATGGATGTCAATATATCGCTTGGCCGTGCTATTAAAAGAGCCGGTAAGGCCCGGATTATTGCAAAAAGCGCTGGAAACTACATTGAAGCGCATCCCGAGCTTCGCATTGAAAATGAAAACCGGCTTCTTCTGGTATTATTTCGAGATAAATGATAAACGCCCGCTCATCCAGGAAGATGTGATAAACCCGTGCATGCGTTTCCGCGCTTCTCAGAACGAGGGTTATTTATTCCGCATACGCTATTTCAAAAGACGGGTCGCACTGGAGGCCTTTCACGCCATAGCCGACGGGACAGGAGCAATGGCGTTTTTGAAAACGCTTATCGCAGAATATCTCAAACTCTGCGGCTATCCCATACCAGCGACTATGGGCGTTCTCTCATGCAGCGAAACGCCGCGTCCCGAAGAGATGGAAGACGCATATTCAAAATATGCGAGATTCAAGATGCTCAAGGGGCGCAGGGAGAGCAAGGCATATCCCATCAAAGGAACGCTTGAGCCATCACGCAGCCTGAACATCATCACAGGATTCATACCACTGAATAACATTTTGACTGAGGCAAAAAAATATGGCGTATCTTTAACAGAATTTTTGGTCGGAGTATATCTTATCGCATTAAATAATGTTCAATTGCTGGAGGGTAATAGAAAGCTCTATCCGGTAAAGGTTTCCGTGCCCGTCAATATGCGCAGGTTCTACGATTCGGGATCGCTACGGAATTTTTCGCTTTTCGTAAACCCGGGCATAGATCCGAATTATGGTGAATACAGCTTCGAGGAAGTATTGCTCCTGGTCCATCATTATATGAGATATGAATTGACGGAAAAACATCTGAACGCCCGGCTGGCCATGAATGTGAAGTCAGAGCGTAATCCGGTGGTAAGGATCATGCCGCTTTTCATAAAAAACTACGCTATAACTCTGGCGTTCCATTTCATAGGCGAGACCCGCTTCACCAGTGCGCTCTCCAATATGGGCGCCATTGATGTGCCGGAAGAAATGAAAGCGCATATAGAGCGTTTTGAATTTTTGCTGGGGCCGTCAAAATACAATAAAGTCAACTGCACAGTCTTAAGCTATGACGGCACTTTGAATATTTGCTTTTCGAGGATGATAGAAGAATCCGTCGTGGAAAGAGAGTTCTTTACCATGCTGGTCAAAATGGGTATACCTGTTAAAATCGAGAGCAACCAGGAGTGATAAAAATGTCCTATTGTGTAAATTGCGGTGTCGAGCTGGATAAGCCCGAGAAAAAATGCCCGCTGTGCGGCGTTAAAGTCATCAACCCCCGCCAAAATAAAAGCTCCGGCATTGACAAGGAATATCCGGAAAACCGGGATATCCATGTGCCGTTGATAGACAAGGCATTATGGGTAAAACTGCTGTCAATCATCCTGGCGACGCCCGCAGTCATCTGCCTCATCCTGAACCTATTCTACAATGGGACGGTATCCTGGTCATTATATGCCATCGGCGGAATCGCCGTGGCATGGTCGCTGGGCGTTTCGCCGTTCCTTTTCAAAAAGCCGGCAGCAATCAAATGGATCATCATTGATGTTGCCGCCGTGCTGGGCTACCTGAAGCTGATAGAATACCTTGCCGTAAACACATGGTTCCTGCCCGTGGCTCTGCCCATAGTCCTGGGCGCGGCGCTCTTCACGCTGGTCATCACGGTGCTCATCCAAAGGCACGTATTAAAAGACCTTAATATACCCTGTGCGATATTTCTGGCGATCGGCTTGCTCCTGGTGGGCGTGGAGATCGTTCTGGACCTGCATTTCACCGGCACTTTGAGGGTCGAATGGTCATGGATCGTCCTTGTCTCCTGCATGGCAATGGCGACAACCCTTGCTGTACTGGAAAGGCAAAAGAAGGCAAAGGAGAAGCTGAGGAGGAGATTTCATATTTAAATTGTGAGGGGGGCTATGCCCCCCCTTTCCCAACCATCCCATTCTTACTGGTTTGGGTGTTGGGTTTTTGAGCAAATATGCAATATAAAACACAAATCCAGACCTCTTCAAACTTTATTATATACAAGGCATATACAAGACATATACAAGGTGTTATAATATATCAAACTCTATCCATATCTGGAAAAGGAGGAAGCCATGTTCAAAAAATTAACCGTTATTTTATTAACATTATCTATGATACTTGTTATGTTTCCGGTATCTGCATTTGCAGATAAACAGTTGGGGGATTTTACATACACGGAAGCAGATGGTAAAATCACGATCACCGGCTACACCGGCGCCGGAGGGGATGTCACGATACCTAACACAATAGACGGAAAGCCGGTTACAAGCATTGGGGATTATGCGTTTGCATTTTGCAGCAGCTTAACCAGTATAACCATCCCCGGCAGTGTTACGAACATCGGGGGTGGGGCGTTTGCATGGTGTAACAGCCTGACTGCAATCAATGTTGACCCATCTAACACAGCATATTCCAGCGCTGATGGTGTGCTATTTAATATTGATAAAACCACCCTGATCCAATATCCGGGAGGGAAAACCGGCACCGAATATACGATTCCGGAAAGCGTGACGAGCATCGGGGAGGGTGCGTTTGCAGGTTGTAACAGTCTGACTGCAATCAATGTTGACCCATCCAACACAGCATATTCCAGCGCTGATGGTGTGCTATTTAATATTGATAAAACCACCCTGATCCAATATCCGGGAGGGAAAACCGGCACCGAATATACGATTCCGGAAAGCGTGACGAGCATCGGGGAG
>JAUYED010000113.1 GCA_030691525.1 Bacillota bacterium
GCACCCACAGCACGCAGCAGTCCTATCTGTCGCCTGCGTTCCTCCAAATTTGCGGTAAACGCATTCACGATGCCCAGGCAAGCCGCAAACACGAGTATCAGGGCGATTATGCTAAGAAACCCCGTGGATAATATGATGCTTTGGTCATCGTCCCCGGTAGCATAACCAATCAGCCCGCCGTAATGCGTGCTGTTAAAATCCGGGTTGCCATAGGCGTCTTGCAGGCCGTTTTGCACGCAAAAGCCGGTGACCTTTTCGTAGCACTCCTTCGCGTCGCCCGCATAGCTTCCGTAGCACTGAATAACGGCTTTTCCGCCTGCTTCTATCTCCTCCTCTCCAGAAATGACAGCAGCGGGATAATCGCGGTATGCGGGATTCATGTCCCATTCGTAGATGAGCTGATCAGCCAGGATGCCGGTAAGCGTATATGCTTTAGTGAGCGTGTTTTCGAGGAAGCCCGTGCCATCCGGTATCTTGAGCGTAAGAGAAACTTCATCGCCAATACCCGCGCCTGTACGAAGCCTTGCAAGCATACTTTTTTCTATTGCAATCTCTCCGGCTTTTTGAGGCAGCCGGCCTTCTATGGCGTTTTTCCGTGCTAACCGCAGCGCGGTGTCGTCGAATGAGGCGACGGAAAACCCGCCGCTCATACTCCTTTCGTCTGTGATGGCGTAGCCAATCACGCTTGCCGTTCCATATTCTTTGAAGGTACCCTTCGCGATAAGCTCGTCAAGCGGAGCGTCTTTACAATTCAGTATGATGGCGTCCTGGCTGCCGTATCTGTTATAGTGAAGCTCATCAATGGACGTAAATATCGTGGAGGCAAAGAGCAAGGTTGCCGCAGCAAAATATATCGTAAGCACGACGGCTACCGCAAGCATGATATAGGATCTTTTCCGCCTGCGCAGATTTCCCAGCGCGATTGAATTTATCGAAAAACGCATCATAACGCTACCTCGCCGCTGTAGTATCGCGCTCAATGCTGCCGTCTTCAAGCGCTATGATACGTTCCGCCTGCTCTGCGACAGAGAGATCATGCGATACCAAAACTAGCGTCACGCCAAGTTCTTTTCCCGCATATTTCAATAGGGAAAGCACCTCCCTGCCAGCTTTGCCGTCAAGATTACCCGTTGGTTCGTCAGCGAACAACACAGCCGGCTTATTCGCGAGCGCACGCGCTATCGCGACCCGTTGCTGTTGTCCTCCCGAAAGCGCGCTTGGCAAATGCGAGAGCCGGTCGTCGATGCCCAGGAGTTTAGTCAGCATGGAAATATGTTTTTCATCCGGTTTTTTCTTGTCCAGCAACACGGGGAGCAGTATGTTTTCATAGCCAGTCAGTTCCTCTACGAGGTTATACGCCTGAAAGACGAAGCCAAACCGGCGGCGGCGCAGGATGGAAAGCTGATTGTCGTTGTATTTGAATAGTTCCTCGCCCTGATAAAACACCTTGCCGGAGGTGGGGTATTCCAAGCCGCCAAGAATGTGCAGCAGCGTGGACTTGCCCGAGCCTGAAGGTCCGGTGACGGCGCAGAACGCGCCCTGCTCCAAGGCAAAGGTGACGTTATTGAGCGCATGAACGGCGCTCTCGCCGCTTGCGTAGGTTTTATTCAGATTCTCGCATTGCAGAATTTGCATTTACAACATCCTCCTTATGCGCCCATCATATCAAACGCATCTTGCATTTTCGTGAAGCCAGCCTTACGATTCCGCAAGGTTATATGGCACGGATACCGTCCAGAACAGGGAAGCACAGGATTATGCGCAATCCCTGGGGCGCGTTTTCGGCATATATCGTGCCATGATGCTTTTCTACGATCGCTTTTGCTATGGACAGGCCAAGCCCTGCGCCGCCGGTCTTCAGCCCGGCAGCATGAGAAAAGCGTTTGAATAGTCCGGGAAGCGCATCTCTTTGGGCCCCGCCTCCATCGTCCTCAAAAAAAAGCGTCACACAGGCGTCAGAATTTTCAATGCCGATCCTGATATTACCATTAGTGCAGGTATGCTCGCAGGCATTTTTGATGATGTTTAAAATGGCTTCACCCATCCAATAGGCGTCGCAGCGCATGGCCGCATCGCCGGATATAGAGATATTCTTTTCAGGATAAAGCGCAAGAAGCACATCGCGTGCCTCGCAGATGATCTGCGATAATGAACAGGCATTAAAATTCATTTCGTATGCATCCGCCCGCAGCTTTTCCAGCCGCAAAAGCGAGTAGATCAGGCTTTCCATATGCGCGATCAATTCAAGCTGCTTTGCGGTATGCGCATTTGAAGATGATTCGCCGTCCATTTCACAGTAAAGCTTGAGTCCGGCAAGCGGCGTTTTTAACTGATGAGATACGTCCGTGATGAAATCCGCGTTGCGCCTGCTCGTTTTCTGCGTGTTATCCTGCTCCAGCAAAAGCCTTGTTTCAAGCTCGATGACTGTATTCTCTAATATTGAAAAGTCGTTGTCATTCACGCTGAACGCGGGCGATTTTATTTTGCCTTCGAGAAACTCCGCCAACTGGCGCTGTAAATCGAGAATGCTTTTCTTTTTACGATGAGAAGTGATAAAGCATATGACGGTGGACGCAATGCCGGACAAGACGATGCCAAGCCCAATCAAGCTCGTGGTTACCTCGTTTGAATTAAGGCACAAATATAGGCCCAAAGCGGCGGACAGGCCGGAAAACACCGCGATGGTTTTCATTGTGCGTCCTCCCATTCATAGCCCACGCCACGGATCGTTTTGATGTACCCCTCTCCGATTTTCTCGCGCAGCCGGCTGATGTGAACAGAAAGCGTATTATCGTCTATAAACATGCCCGCGTCATCCCAAATATTTTGTAGAAGGATTTTTCGTGTCAGTACTTTCCCTGAATTCTTTATCAGCGCGGACAGAAGCTGAAATTCAATTGGCGTCAGAAAAATCGGCTTTCCGTTTTTGAAAGCTGCCATTTTGGCAAGGTCAATACAAAGGCCGTCATTATTATAGAGGGTCGGCTGATTTCTTCTAAGCAGCGCACGGATACGGGAAAGGAGCTCGAGCAGGCGGAACGGTTTTGTGACGTAATCGTCAGCCCCCGCGTCAAGGCCGCGCACAATCTGGATTTCATCATCGCTTGCTGTCAGAAACAGGACAGGTGTGTTTTTCCCCTGCACGCGCCAATGCGAACAAAGCTTCAGACCGTTTCCGTCCGGCAGCGTAATATCGAGTATAATCAGCTGATATGTATTTTCTGTGCAAAAGCGATTGGCATCG
This sequence comes from Bacillota bacterium, assembly GCA_030691525.1. Classification (GTDB taxonomy): domain Bacteria; phylum Bacillota; class Clostridia; order Christensenellales; family JAEXRW01; genus JAUYED01. The sequence goes on from JAUYED010000113.1 coordinate 3,245, forward strand.
CCATACGTCCCCGCCGCATCGACAACATAATTTTCTTTGCGAAGAAGCTCGCATAAGCCATCCTGCAAATAGACATCGTCCTCAACGAGAAGTATTTTAACACCCATCATAATACCTCCCTGTTTATTTAAAATAAATTATACCATACGATGGCATATCATCCGGCTTACGAAATCGTAAGACAAAAACATCCGCTCTTGCCGCTTATCCCCATTTTAGTGAACAAACGTTTTAAGCGGCAATTTTTTATGCTGTACTGTTTCCGATGCCACAATCCCCTCGGAGAGCCCACGATACTTTCCAGGCGCAAGCCTAAAAGTGTCATAGTGGTTTAAAAGAAACGATAGCAATGGTCAATTTATAGATATGAAACATGACCATAAACCGTTTAAAGGAGTTCGTAGAGAAAAATGAATACTGCATGAAATGTACCGCTTCATTTTGATACCCTAATTCATCGCGATCTCGTCAAAGGCCTTCCCGTACCTCGACATTGCCGCTTCCATGACGGCTTTTCCCGCCCGTTCCCCGTAGCCGCCTTTCAGGAGTTTTTGGAGCACTTCCCGTGTTTTTTGAACGTTTTCGACATTACCCGCAAATTCCACGGCTTTCATATCGGGCAGCCCTGTCTGGCGCGTACCGAGGAACTGCCCCGGCCCCCGGAGGCGCAGATCTTCCTCTGCAAGCTCAAACCCGTCAAGGTGCTTCGCAAAGTATTCCAATCTTCCCTTTGCTGCATGTTCCCCCTCGGGAAGCATGACAAAGCAGTAGGATTGTGTTTCTCCCCTGCCCACCCTGCCGCGAAGCTGGTGCAGCTGTGCAAGCCCGAACCTTTCGGGAGATTCTATCGCCATCAACGTAGCATTTCTGATGTCCACGCCCACTTCCACCACCGATGTGGATACAAGCACCCTGATTTCCCCTTTTTCAAAGCGTTGAAGCAGCTCATCCTTTTTCTTGCCGGGCATTTTCCCATGCAGGCAGCCCGCCGGGACATCGGGCATGGCTTTTGCCACGTCATCGTAAACCTGCTCCACCGAGCGGGCTTCCAGCGCCTCGCTCTCTTCCACCAGCGGGCAGACCACATATGCCTGTCCGCCAGATAGAGCGTGCTTGCGGATAAAGCCGTACATATCGGCGCGCTTGTCCTGGGGCACGCAATACGTCTTTATGCTCTGCCTGCCCGGCGGCATCTCATCCAGCAGCGAAAGCTCCAGGTCCCCGTAAAGTATCAGCGCCAGCGTCCTTGGGATGGGGGTTGCAGACATCACCATGACGTGCGGGTGCACGCCCTTGTTGAGGAGCGCCGCTCTCTGGCTCACGCCGAAGCGGTGCTGTTCGTCCACGACGCAGGCCGCCAGGTTTTTATATTCCACGCCTTTGGAGATCAGCGAATGTGTCCCGATGACGGCCTGTATCTCACCGGTCTTTATTCTTTCCAGTGTTTCTGATCTCTCCGCCTGCGTTTGGCTTGCAGTCAGGAGGGCTGTTTTAATGCCAAGCGGCGCGAGGAATCTTTCGGCCGTCCTGCAGTGCTGCCTTGCAAGGATATCTGTGGGGGCCATCATGGCTGCCTGGTATCCTTCGGACGCAGCCCATAGCAGCACGAAAAGCGCCAGCGCCGTTTTGCCGCTCCCCACGTCTCCCTGCACCAGCCGGTTCATGGGTGCTGGCTTTCTCATATCCGACGCAAGTTCAATGAGCGCCTTTTTTTGCGCATTCGTGAGTTCATAGGGAAGTTTCCCAAGGAGTTCCTCCGTCTTTTCGTTTGAACATGCCAGCGGGACGCCCCTCTCGTTCCTTTCGCGGCTGGAAACCGAGGCCATGGCTGCCTGGAAAAGCAGAAGCTCCTCAAAAACCAATCGCTTCCTCGCCTGCGCCAGCTCCTCCGCGTTTTTCGGGAAGTGTATCCCCCAGAGGGCTTCGTATAACCCGCAGAGGCCGTTTTCCTGCCGTATCTCTTCCGGCAGCGTATCGAAGATATCCTTTGGCATGTCATGAAGGCAGGCGGCTACGGCATGGTGCATGAGCCGTTGGGATAATCCTGCCGTCAGCGGGTAAACAGGGAGCCATCTTTCCCCTATGATGCTGCTCCCGGGGCTTTCAAGGATGGGGTTTGCCATCTGAAGTTCGCCGAAGCGGTATTCCAGCCGGCCTATGGCAAGAAGGGTTGCTCCCTGTTTAAGATTGCCCGCCATGTACGGCTGGTTGTACCAGATGAGGGTGACCGAGCCGGTTTTGTCGTTCGCCTGCGCAGAGGTTATCGTAAGCCCTTTCTTCCGGAAGGTATGGGCATTATGCCGTATCTGTACGCAAAGGACTGCGTCGCCAAGGGACGCTTCGGCGATGGCCGTAACTTTGGAAACGTCCCGGTAGTCGCGCGGAAAATGCCTGAGCAGGTCGGATACGCTTTCGATCCCCAGCTTCCGCAGCAGCCGCGCACGCGCAGGGCCTATCCCTTTGATATCTATGACACTTGTCTGAAAATCAAGCGCCATTTCCTTCCTCCAAATAAAAATGCCGGAGAGTATTTCAAACCCATAAAGTGTAGAAATAATATCCGATCATAGTATAAAGCATATGCAGTTAAAAATGGAGAGCATTTATGATCCGTCATTGCTTAGTAGTACAGCGGCGCGGAAATCCGTCTCTCTCCCTGTCATTGCGAGGAGCGCATCAACGAAGTAATCTCTTGGTATGTCTTTGTAGTCAGCTTAATCTTTCCGTCAATTCGTTTATAAATTGTCTCGGGGTGTGGGCTTGGGAAGAGGGGCGAAGCCCCTTTCCCATGATTGGCAGGGGCTTATGCCCTTGGGGGCGCAGCCCCCAAAAGGTAATGTTCCCCTCCCGTTCTCATAAACCTTATACTATCTCTCTGATTGATAACGGGAGGGGTCAGGGGTGGGCATATTTAATCAAGAACACAACACCCGACGGGTTTTTTGCGATTTATTGGCAAGCACCGAAGGTGCGCCAGCCAATACCGGAGCAAAGAACCCAAACCAAAATTCCCCTCCCGTAACTCATAACCCTGATAATATAAAATCCTCCGCAACGGGAGGATAGGGGTGGGTGACTTCACATAGATGTATGTTATCCGATGGGGTCTGGGGCTTTAGCGGCAAGCACCGAAGGTGCGCCAGCCGGTACCGCCCCAGCGGGGTTTTGGGTACTTTTGCACCGGCGCAAAAGTACCGCCGCCGGCAGGCAATGCCCTAAAGAAACGACCCTAATCTTCTCTGACACTTCATAACCGCTCTATAG
>JAUYED010000076.1 GCA_030691525.1 Bacillota bacterium
AAGCGTCAAGCAGGCGTATCAACACCTGAAAGATACGTTCATTGTCATAAGCGGAGACGCATTGACGGACATAGACCTTTCTGCTGCGGCCGAATCCCACAGGAAAAACGGCGCTGTTGCCACGCTGGTATTGAAGCGCGAGCCAATGCCGCCCGAATACGGGGTGGTGATAACAGACGAAGCGGGAAAGGTGAAGCGGTTTTTGGAGAAGCCGGCGTGGGGGGAAGTATTCAGCGACACGGTGAATACAGGCATTTATGTGCTCGAGCCCGAAGTCCTCTCCGGGTTTTCGGCTGATGAGACGAAGGATTTTTCGAAGGAAGTGTTCCCTTCGCTGCTCAAAAAGGGCGCTCCGGTTTACGGGTATATCGCGGATGGGTACTGGTGCGACATCGGGGGGCTGAAGCCGTATATGCAGTCCCACATGGACGTTCTTGACGGGAAATGCCGCTTACCCGATATCAAAGCGAAGGAAGTCTTGAAAGGTATCTGGATCGGTCAGGATGCCTCTGTTGACGATGGAGCGCTCCTGCAAGCGCCCTGTTTCATCGGGGAAGGGGCATATATTGCCGAAGGGGCGAAGATAGGCGAATACTCGGTGATCGGCAGCGGGGCGAAAGTAGGACGGGGATGCTCCCTGAAACGCTCCATCCTCTGGGAAGGTGCCGTGTTGTACGATGATGTGGAAATAAGAGGCACAGTAGTGGGGGGCCGGGCTGTGATGGAGAGCCGGAGCCGCGCTTTTGAGGGCTCGGTCATCGGGGACGGGACGAGCGTGGGAGAAGACGCCTGCATCAATCCGGGTGTTCAGCTTTGGCCGGGCAAGCAAGTGGCAGCAAAGAAGACCGTCTGCACCAATATCGTGTGGGGCGCCGGCGACGAAATGCCCCTTTTCAACGGGGGGAGGGTTTCGGGCAGGGCAGGACGCCAGCTGTGCCCTGAAAACGCCGCGCTGCTCGGGCGGGCGATGGGGGAAATCTACCCGAAAAATGCGGACGTCGCACTGTGCGACGACGGCACACCGGCAGCGGTGATGATAAGACACGCGCTCATTTCGGGACTGTGCGCGCAAGGCGTCCGCTGCTTTGACGCCGGAAGCCAGCCCTTTCATGTCCTCTCCGACGCCGTGAAAAATTATTCGATGAGCGGGGGCGCGTGCGCCTATACATGCGGGGAGATATGCAGCGTACTTTTCCTTGATGAAAGGGGCGTACCCGTGCACAAAGGGCCGGAGAAAAAGGCGATCGCCCTGATGGAGCGGAGGAGCATGGCGTGCGAGCCTGGCGGCAATATAAAAAGCCCGTTGAAACTGGAGGGGCTTGCTTTGCAGAGCATAGCCGCGCTGCTGGAGCAGACGGACATGCGCACAGTTTCCAGCAGCAAGCTGAAAATCGCAGTATCGCGGGACGGCAATTCACACTTCATAGCGGAGTGCTTGGAAGCGGCCGGAGTGAAAACGGAGCAGATGGATATTCCGGAGCCGTATCCACAAAAGCTCCCTGACATGAAGGGATGCGCCCTTGCGGTTTCCCAGACGGGATACTTCGGCGATGACAATTTAGTACTGTATGACGAGGAAGGGAACAGGATCAGACCTTTCGGCATATTCGGGCTCAAGCTGCTGATGCTCATACGGCGCAGCGGGATAAAAAAAGCGGTGCTGCCCGCAAACTGCCCCGATGCTTTCGCTATAATGTGCGAAGAAGCAGGCGCGCGGCCGGTATATTCCAGGGTGTCCATCCGGGAGATGATGGACAGCGTCATAAGCACATACGGCGAAGGGGGCGTGCAGGAATATGCAAGACAGCTCTACTTCAGTGAGCCGTTTTTCATATTGCAGCTCGTTGAATTCATGGAAAAAAGAAAAGCCCTGTTGAGCGAACTCGTTGGGGAAGTACCGGATTTCCACATGGTAAAAAAAAGCGTGCCTTGCCAGCTTTGCGATTTCGGTACGGTGATGCGCAAGCTGTCTTTGCAGGGGGCGGACGAGGGCATGCCCGAAGGAACGAGGATAAAAGCCGGCGGGGGATGGGCAATGGTGCTTCCCGACGCGGATGCGCAGTGTATGCATATTTTCGGGCACGGATATTCGGAGGAATACGCTGAAGATATCAGCAATATAGCATGCGAGCAGGTGGGAAAGCTTCTGCGCAGGGATTGACAGTGATTTGCGCCTGAAATTATTGTCGCTTGATAAATTTATGATATTAAAGTACAATCAATCTAAATGAAAACGGACGGCATTAAAAAGGAAAGGAGTTTTTTATTTTTGCAATCGAAAAAAAATACGCTCAGGCTCATACCTTTGGGGGGCGTCTCGGAGATCGGAAAGAACATGACCGCCCTGGAGTATGGGAACGAGATCGTTGTTATCGATTGCGGCTTGATTTTTCCCAAAGAGGACATGCTCGGCGTGGACTACGTGATCCCGGATATCACGTACCTGCTGCAGAACAAGGAGAAAATCAAAGCATTCATCATTACTCATGGGCATGAAGACCATATCGGTGCACTGCCCTACGTCCTGCCTAAAATAAATGTGCCGATCTATGCTACCCGGCTGACAATAGCCCTTATAAACAACAAACTTGCAGAACACGGTTTGGAGGGCAAAGCGGTCTTTCACTGCGTCGAACACGGGGACAAGGTGGATCTGGGAAGCTTCAAGATCGAATTCATACGCATGAGCCACAGCATCGCGGGGACGGTGGCGCTTGCTGTACGCACACCTTTGGGCACTATAGTCCATACGGCAGATTTCAAGGTGGATTATACGCCCATTGACGGGAAAGTAATGGATCTGAATGCTTTTGCCAGGCTGGGAAGCGAAGGAGTGCTTGCCCTGATTTCGGACAGCACCAACGCGGAAAGGCCCGGATATACGATGTCCGAGCGCACTGTAGGGGAAACGTTTGAAAGCTTTTTCAAGCAGGCCGCAGGCCGCATAATCGTAGCGACTTTTTCATCGAACATTCATAGGATCCAGCAGGTCATAGACGCCTCGGCGCGCTACGGGCGGAAGATCTGTTTCACGGGCAGGAGCATGGAGACTGTCAGCAGCATGGCGATCGAACACGGCTACCTCAAGATAGACGAGAGCATGCTTGTGGACGCAAGCCGCGTAAACCGGATTCCCCATGAGCAGATCACCATCATCACAACGGGCAGCCAGGGGGAACCTCTGGCCGGCCTCACGCGCATGGCTTCCGATGAGCAGACGAAGATCAATATCGAGCCCGGCGACATGGTGATCGTTTCCTCAGCGCCGATACCGGGGAACGAACGGCTGGTGTACAACGTGATAAACCAGCTTTTCCGCAAAGGCGCAAACGTGATATACGATGCGCTTGCGCAGGTACACGTTTCGGGACATGCCTGCCAGGAGGAGCTCAAGCTGATAATAACGCTCACGAAGCCCAGGTATTTCATCCCGGCCCACGGGGAATACAGACACCTGAAGCAGCATGCCATGCTCGCAGAGAGTCTTGGCGTGGCTTCTGAAAACATATTCATTCCCGAGATAGGCACGGTGATCGAATTCAACAGGTACGGAGCCAGGCTTGCCGGGGCAGTCCCCTCGGGCAGCGTCATCATAGACGGCTCAGGCGTGGGAGACGTAGGCAGCGTGGTGCTGCGTGATCGGAAGCTGCTCTCGCAGGACGGGCTGATGGTGGTCGTTGTGACCATTTCGAAACAGGACGGATCGCTGCTTTCCGGCCCCGAAATAATCTCGCGCGGCTTCGTTTATGTGCGCGAGTCAGAAGAGCTGATAGAGGAAGCGAAGGAGCGCGTCAGGCATACGCTGGAAGGATGCGTGAGCCGTAATGTTTATGAATGGGCGGGCATCAAAAACGAGATAAGGAAGACGTTGAGGGATTTTCTCTATGATAAGACGAAACGCAGCCCCATGATACTTCCCATAATCATCGAAGCAGAAGCGGGGACGGTAAAATGCGAGTAGCGGCGGATTTGCTCGGGCGATAAGAGATTTCTTATATCCCAAAACAGCGTTGGCATTGTTTGTTGCTCAACTGCCCGATAGGATGTGATATAATTGTACATATACGATAAGGCGCACGAGCTTGCAGGAGTACTGAAGGAAAGCAAAGAGTTTCAGGAGTACAAATCCCTGAAGGAAAAGGTCTACGCTGACGAAAGAACCAGAGACCTGCTGGAAGAGTACAGGAAGATGCAGTTCGAAGCACAGGCGGCGTACCTTGGGGGAAAAGAGCCCGATGCCGGATTGATGGAGAAAATGCAGAAACTCGGGGAATTGCTGCAGTACAACCCCGATGTTACTGCATTCTTTATGGCCGAGAGGAGCTTTCACTGCGTGCTCTCGGATATTTACGGCATCATTGGGGAAGCCGCGGAAGTAGACCTGAGTTTCCTGAAGGAATAGATTTATGTGCCGGGGATTATATTATAATGACGGATCAAAGCGGGAAAATTGAAAAGACGCAACAGGGAAATTTAGCATGGCGCATCTTCAGGCCGATACTGGTATTTTTAATCAGTCTCGGCGTGGTAGCCATGCTTATTTTCGTTGCATGGAAGGTCATTGAAGACAGATTCATCATGCCTGTTGCCGCAGGGGACAAGACACCTATAACCGTAGAGATAAAGCATGGCGCCTCCACGCAGACCATCTCCAAGGAACTGGAAGACAGCGGGGTGATACGCAGCGCCGCGGCATTCAAGCTCTATGTGGACGTCTTTGACCAGGGAGCCAAACTTAAGGCGGGCGTGTATGAGTTCAATAAGAGCATGACGCTGGAGGAGATCATAGAGAAGATGAAAGAAGGCGTGGCGCGCGCCCCTGTGGAAAACATCACGATACCCGAGGGCAAGACCGTTGAGGAAATCGCAGACATCCTTCTGAAAAGGGGCTTGCTGAAAGATAAAAACAAGTTTTTTGAGCTTTGCCGCACAGGGGATAAATTTCAGGATTATGAATTCATATCCTCCCTGAACGGGCCGAACGACGAAAGAAGAAAATACAAGCTTGAAGGGTATCTTTTCCCGGATACATACCAGGTCTATGTGGATTCCACCGAGGAAGCTATCATAAGCAAGATGCTTTCCCGTTTCAATGAGATATTTTCCAACGACTATATCGAACTGGTGCAGGAAAAGGGATGGACGATAGACAAGGTGGTGACGCTGGCTTCGCTCATACAGAAAGAAGCCAAGCCCAAGGATTTCAAAAAAGTATCGGCTGTTTTCTGGAACCGGCTGAATAAGGACAAGCACCTGGAGTCCTGTGTAACGATACACTATATCCTGGGGATAAGGCGCCTCAAACTTTCGCTAAGCGATATCGCGGCGGATTCGCCCTACAATACATATAAATATACAGGTCTGCCGCTGGGCCCGGTGGACAACCCCGGAAAGGAAGCCATCGAAGCCGCTCTGAACCCCGACGTCAGCTTCATGAACCAAGGATATCTTTATTTCTGCAGCAAAGACCCCGAATCGGGCGAACTGGCCTTTTCCAAAACTTATGAGGATCATCTGAAGCAGGTGGCCTTGTATGAGCCGCTATGGATCGCATACGACAATGCGCATAAGTGATATCCGGTTATTACGTTGAGATAGAAAAGCAGAATCGCTGATGGACAGACAATAATCCCACTTGCGCGGCATACAATTTAGGGTACTTATAAAGAGGTGCCGCTTGAATGTTGTGGGATAATCTCGTATCGCTTCTCAAAGAACTGCTGACTCTCATCTCCTACGTATCCAGCGGTTCGTCTTTCCCCAAGCCCATGACGCCTGAGGAAGAAGCCGAGGCCCTCGAGAAGTTATTCCGGGGCGACGAAAAAGCAAAATGCGCCCTGATCGAAAGGAACATGCGTCTCGTTGCACACGTGGTAAAAAAATACGCTTCAACGGGAAACGATATGGACGACCTTATCTCCATAGGGACCATCGGGCTCATCAAGGCGGTGAACACATACAACAGCCATAAAGGGACGCAGCTGGCGACCTACGCTATCCGGTGCATCGAAAACGAGATCCTCATGGCCATGCGCTCGGGGAAAAAGCAAAAGGGCGAAGTCCTTCTGAATGATCCTATAGGCGTAGATGGGGAAGGGAACCAGATATCGCTGATGGATATCGTGGGAACGAGCGAAGACGCGGTGCACAATGAAGTAGAAATGAAGATGATGCTTTCGCTGCTCTATGAGAGGATGCATGTTTCGCTGGCCAAGCGCGAAAGACTGGTGCTGGAACTCCGCTACGGGCTTCTGAACGGGAAATGCCTTCCTCAGAGGGAGATCGCAAAGCTGCTCGGCATATCCCGCTCCTACGTTTCGAGGATAGAAAAAAAGGCGCTTTTAAAAATGAGCTCCGAGATGTGTTAAGGGAAAATACTGAGAATATGAACTTTGGCAAAAAACAGGTCATAAAAAAGCAAAAGAAACGGTGGTAAAAAGCGTGAAAATACGGTTCGGCCCTTCAGGGAATTCAGCATCGTTCTATGACCAGGGATACACTTCCACAAAGCAGGCCCCGCAGTGGCTTTACGAGATGGGGCTTGACGCCTTCGAGTATTCCTTCGGGAAAGGCGTACGCATCACCGAGCAGACAGCCAGGGAAATAGGCGTGCCGATGGCGGAATACGATATCGCGCTGAGCATCCATGCGCCGTATTATATCAATTTAGCAACGCCCGAAGTGGACAAGGCAAAAAACAACGTGAGGTTCCTTCTCGAATCTGCCCGTGCCGCCTCGTGGATGGGAGCAAAAAAGATCATCCTCCATCCCGGCTCATGCGGCGGCAGGGACAGAAGGGAAGCTTTGAAATATGCGATGGAACGCACCAAAACGGCGATGGCTGTACTCATAGACAACGGGTACGGCGGGATGGCGCTTTGCCCCGAGACGATGGGCAAGGGCAACCAGCTGGGCTTGCTGGAAGAGATCCTGGAGATATGCCTGCTTGATGAAAAGCTCATTCCATGTATTGATTTCGGGCACCTGCATGCGCGTGGCATCGGCTCGCTGAAAAGCGAAGAGGACTTTGCAGATATACTTGACGCAGTCGAGAAAGAGCTGGGGAAAAAACGGCTGGATAATATCCATATCCATTTCAGCAGGGTGGAATATACCGATGCAGGAGAAAAAAAGCACTGGGACTTCAAGGATACACAGTTCGGGCCGGATTTTATACACTTGGCCAGCCAGATAAAGGCAAGGGATATGCACCCTGTGGTCATCTGCGAATCGCAAACCAGGATGGCTGAAGACGCCCTTGCCATGAAAAAGATGTACCTTGAAGCATAAGATCATCGTTGCTTTCAAAGCTTCACATTTGGTAAAATATCCAGAGGTGATGGATGTGGCATCGAGCAATGCGAAAAGATGCATTGCATTATGTGCGAAACTGCCTGCCCTTGGGGCCGAGGCCTGCTTTATAAGCAGCCCCGCCAATTACCGGTATCTTAGCGGGTTTTCGGGCTCCAATGCAAAGCTTCTCATCCTGAAGGACAAGAAGTACCTTTTTACAGATTTCAGATATATCATACAGGCGGCAGAACAGGCGCCGGAATATGAGATAGTGAAAGAGAATCCGGGGATGGAACTGGCGCAGGTCTATGAAGCCTTGAAGGCAAACGGAGTCAGCTCTCTCGCATTTGAGGATGCCAAAGTCAGCGTCAAGGCGTTCCCGGAAATGAAGGATGCGTTTCCCGGCGTGGAGCTGAGGGCGCTCGGAAGCGCCGTGGAACAGCTCCGCATGAGGAAATACGAAGATGAAGTCGAATGGCTCAGGAAGGCGGCTGCGATGACGGATGAGGCATTCGCACACATTCTCGGCGTCATCAAACCCGGCGTATCCGAATGCGACATAGCTGCGGAGATAGAATATCATTTCCGAAAAAGAGGGAGCCGCGCTTCGTTTGAACCCGTCGCCGCAGGCGGTCCCAACAGCGCCATATGCCACGCGCAGCCATCCCTGAGGAAATTGCAGCATGGCGACATGGTGTTGATGGACTTCGGCTGCGAAGTGGAAGGATACCTCTCGGACATGACGCGGACCGTCTCCATCGGCAGACCGTCTGATGAGATGAAAAAAATCTACTCGCTCGTTTTGGAAGCGCAAAGCGCGGCGCTTGCAGCGCTGTCAGCGGGAAAGAAGGCCGCCGATGTGGACGCTGCAGCCCGGGGCAGGATAGCCAAAGCCGGCTACGGCGACAAATTCGGGCACAGTTTAGGCCACGGCGTCGGCCTGGAGATACACGAAGACCCACGGCTTTCGCCGGTGTCGGAGGATGTACTTGATGAGGGCATGGCGGTGACGATAGAGCCGGGGATATATATCGAAGGGCTGGGCGGCGTGAGGATAGAAGACCTCTGCATCGTCCGTAAAGGCGGATATGAGGATCTGACGCATTCACCCAAGGAATTGATCGAAATATAGGATAAGCCGGAGGTTGTGTTATGTTAGCTGCTGGAGAATTCAGAAAAGGCATGACGGTAGAGATAGACGGGCAGGTATGGGTCATAGTGGACTTTCAGCACGTCAAGCCGGGGAAGGGAGCAGCATTCGTGCGCACGAAGATCAAAAATGTGATGACGGGGGCCGTACTTGAGCGCACGTTCAACCCCAGCGAAAAGCTTCCCAAGGCACATGTCGAGAAAAAAGAGATGCAGTACCTCTATAATGACGGGACGCTCTGGTATTTTATGGAGAATGATACATTTGAGCAGCTGCCTTTGAGCCATGAGCAGGTGGAGGATGCTCTCCCTTATATCAAAGATAACATGAATGTTATCATAAAGTTTTTCAAGGGAACGGCATTTTCCGTCGAACCGCCGAATTTTGTCGAGCTCATGATCGCAGAAACGGAGCCCGGGTTCAAAGGGGATACTGCGACTGCGGGCAATAAGCCGGCGACGCTTGAAACGGGCGCGAAGCTGCTGGTACCGCTTTTCATCAATACCGGAGATGTCATCCGCGTAGACACCCGCACAGGGGAGTATATGGAACGCGCTTAAAGGGAAATATAAGTTCTGCGTCCGTGCAGAAGGAGGATACATAATTGGGATACCTTAGTGAAAAGGTTGCGTACCTTCGCGGGCTGGTTGATGGAACCAAGCACAAACAGGATGCGAAGGAAAACAAGATAACCCTGGGCATCTTGGAGTTGCTTGATGACATGGCGGAGGCGATAGAGCAATTGAAGAGCTCGCAGGACGAGATGGACAGATTCATGGAGAGCATAGACCAGGATCTGTCGGACTTGGAGTGCGAGCTTTTGGGAGAAGGAGAAGCCGAAAAACTGCAGGTGGAATGCCCCAAATGCCACGAAGTGGTGGATATAGACACCGTGGCGATAGAGAACGACGAAAACATACTTTGCCCTAAATGCAACGAGAAGATCAACAACCAGCCGGAAGCGACAGTAAGCTGATATGGGAAAGGGGCTGCGGGTATTTGGGAAAGGGGTTTCACCCCTCTTCCCAAGCCCCCACCCCGAGACAATTTACAAACAGATTGTGAAATATCGAGGTAGGTTGTTCTTAATAAATAAATATACCCACCCCTTACCCCTCCCGTTGACAAACTGAGAGATAGTATCAGGTTATTGAGAACGGGAGGGGTAATTTTACCTTTTGGGGGCTGCGCCCCCAAGGGCATAGGCCCCTGCCTTTTTGGTGAATGTGATGCTCCTATCTAGAGCGGTTATGGAGCGTCAGGGAGAAGGGACGGATTGAGGCGGAGCTGTGCTCCTAAGCAATAACAGAAGGGGCAGGGTGTTGGAGAGGTTATAAAGCGGTTATAGAGCGGCAGGATGATCGGGTATACTGATTTGATGATAGCCGTGATTTTTCAGGAGATGTGTAAATATTAAGCAGCCCTGTGCAGGCCTAAGCGGCCTGTTTTTTTATTGTTCAGAATGATACATATATTCATCAATGCGAAGGATTTGCACTGTAATAATAGCTATAGTGCTGACATATATATCCCCAGGAAGATGGGAAGGTGAAGAAGGAATTGCCCTCGCACGCAAGGTGGGAAGAGGATGTTATCCCCCTGCTGCCGGTCAGGTTCAGGCCGTGGGTCGAAGCCCTTCCGGCCGGCGTCAAAGAGGGGCTGGAAGAGATCCGCGTCAGAGTGGGCAAGCCCGTGTCGCTGATATGCGGGGGGGAAGCGGGATACCTTGGAGAAGGCAAGATGCAAGGAGCAGCAGAAGGGGCGCTGGAAGCCACAGCTGACGACTGCCAGGCCTTGTTTCTGAACGTTACGGAACACTCCGCCTATGCCTATGATAATGAGCTTAAAAGCGGGTATATCACGCTCCGCGGCGGCTACAGGGTAGGCATAGCGGGAAGAACGGTTCAGGACAACGGGAGCTGGCGCCTTATAAACTGTACGTTTTACAATATCAGGATAAACAGGCAGGTTATCGGGGCGGCAGACAACGTCATCCCTCGTCTGCTGGACGAAGACGGCCTTGTATGCAACACCCTGATCGTTTCGCCTCCGGGAATGGGGAAAACGACGATGCTGAGAGACATTGCGCGGCAGCTCGGAAGCGGGGCGGCGGGGAAGCCGCTGAAAGTATGCGTGGCAGACGAGAGGAGCGAGATAGCGGGGTGCAAAAACGGTATCCCGCAGAACGACGTGGGGCTGACGACCGACGTCCTTGATGGCTGCCCCAAAGCAGACGGCATCATGATGATACTCCGGGCGATGTCACCCGACGTGATAATCACTGATGAACTGGGAAGAAAAGAAGACGCTGACGCCATCCGCGAAGCCGTAAACGCAGGAGTCAGGATAATCGCTTCGGCGCACGGGAACAGCGTTGATGAGCTGGAAATGCGCCCGGCGATGCGGCAGATGATGCGGGAGGGGATATTCCGGAGGGTCGTGATACTCGGAGCGAGCATGGGGCGTGGGACGGTGGAATATATCCTGGACGGACACACCGGAGAAAAGCTGGTATCTGCAGCTTTCAAGTGCAGCGGGTGATATGGATGGATATGCTGAAAATATTTTCCATAGCCGCAGTTTTTTCGGGATGCGCCGCGCTGGGGGTGATGTCCTCCAAGCGGCTGGGGAACAGGATGAAGACCCTTGAAGGGATACGCTCATTTATAAGGCGGCTGGAGATAGAAATGAGGTACGCAGGCCTGCCCGTCGCAGAAGCGATGCGCAGCGCCGGCGAAAAAACGGCAGGCGCCGCAAGGGAGCTTTTTGAAGGCGTGGCTGACGACCTCCAGAACAACAGCGGCGAAGCCATAGGGGGCATATTCGGCAAGCGGCTGGAAAGCATGCGGAAAAACCGCGATATATACGGCGCGCTTACGGACAGGGACGCGCAGATGCTCGTGGATTTTTCGAAAAACCTCGGCTCCAGCGACTGGGCGAGCCAGAAAAACAACTTTGAGCATACGCAAAAGCTCCTTGAGGAGGAGATCACAGCGGCTAAAGAGGCCTTCGGGAAAAAATCCAAGATGTTCAGGACGCTGGGAGTGCTGGGAGGGCTGCTGCTGGCGGTGCTGCTTCTGTAAAGTCAAAGGGGGGAAAAATATTATGAGCGTTGACCTGATATTCAAGATCGCAGGCATCGGGATACTCGTGGCTGTACTGAACCAGCTGCTTGTGCGCTCGGGCAGAGAAGACATGGCCATGATGGTAACCATCGCGGGGCTGGTCATCGTGCTCCTGATGGTGATAAACCTTGTGAGCGGGCTTTTCCAGAACGTCAAAAGCATATTCCAGCTCTATTGAAACGAGCAGGTGAAAAAGAGTGCAGATACTCCAGATAGTGGCTCTGGGCGTAATGGCGGCCGTAATCGCGCTGGTCCTGCGCGCTTCAAAGCCCGAATTGTCCCTTCAGATAGCCCTTGCAGCCGGAGTCATCATCCTCATCGTCATACTTTCCAACATCGCTGCGGTGATTGATTTCATCGGCCGGCTCGCTTCAAAGTACAATGTGAACCTCGCCTACTTCAATATCGTGCTCAAGATCATCGGCGTTGCCTACATCGCCGAATTGGGAGTGCACATCTGCCGGGACGCATGCGAAACGGCTATAGCGGCCAAGGTAGAAATGGGTTGCAAGGTCATCATGGCGGCGATGTCCCTGCCCATCGTCAGCGCGCTTATCGAAACTGTGGCGGGGATGCTCGCCTGAGGAAATATGAAGATGCGAAAGTTATTGGCTGTATTTGCCGTATTGGTCCTCGCAATGGGCTTCGCCCAGACCGCCAGAGCGGAGGACCCCGATAAAGAAGTACTGCTGAAAGAACTGGAAGAGGGCGTGAAACAGCAGATCACCCAGCTCGACCTTTCCGGGCTGCAGGAAATGCTGGATTCGCTTCCCCAGGAAGTAAAGAAACTTACCGGCCTAAACGTAGGGGAAACGATAACTGCGCTCATTGACGGAACAGCCGTGCTGGATGCAAACAATTTTTTTCAGGTCATTTTGCAGATCTTCCTTGGCGAAATAAAAAACAACGCATTTTTCTTTTTACAGATCGCGCTTCTGGTCATCCTCGGAGGCATGCTCAAAAACATGTTGCCGGATGTCGGGAGCGAGAGCGTATCCGAGATAGCGCAGTTCGCGTGCTATGCACTGATCGCCGCGCTGATTGCAAGCAACTTAGCGGCGCTGATCATCAGCTCCAGAGAAGCGGTGGCAAACATGGGCGCGCTCCTTCAAGCCGCCTTCCCCATGCTGCTGACCCTTTTGACGGCGCTCGGAGGCATCTATTCGGCGGGCATATTCCAGCCGGTCGTGCCACTGATAACCGCCATCTCGGGCTTTTTCATGAGGGACGTCATGCTTCCTATGGTGCCGGTTTACGGCGTGCTCACGATGGTAAGCAACATCTCGGAAAGGGTGCAGATAAAAAAGCTCGCCGTGCTTTCGGGAACGGTTTGCAAGTGGCTCATAGGCATCGTGTTCACGGTGTTCCTGGGCGTGATGACGATACAGGGCATTTCCGCGGGCAGCTTCGACGGCATAACGATACGCACGGCGAAATTTGCTATAGACAAATTTGTCCCCGTGGTCGGGCGCATGTTTTCGGACACGGTGGACACTATGCTGGGATGCTCGCTGCTGGTGAAAAACGCACTTGGGACCGTGACGCTGCTGATGCTCAGTGCCGTTGCGCTTTTCCCGCTTATACAGCTCATTTCCTCGATATTCATGTTCAAGGCCTCGGCGGCGCTGCTGGAGCCGGTGGGGGATGCGCGCATAGTGCAGTGCCTGAACGATATGGCGGGCGTCGTAACCGTGCTTTTCATCATCGTCCTTTCTCTGGGCGCGATGATGTTCATCGCGGTTTCACTGCTCATAGGCGCCGGAAACGCCAGCATGATGATGAGGTGATAGGTATATGCCTGCAGCGGTCGGCAACTGGGTGATACAGATACTTGTCGTCGCCATCGTTTACGCTTTGATGGATATGCTCCTGCCAAAGGGGGGCTTAAAAAATATGGCAAAGGTCGCCATAGGGCTGATGGTGATGCTGGCGATACTTCACCCGATAAGCGAAATGGTCATGGGCAAGGGCGGCGTCGGCAGCATACTTGATCGGGAAAACACCAAAATGCAGGACACTCTGACTATAAAACAGAAAGAACTCGAAAAATCCTATGAAGATTGGGTGTGGAAGGTATATGTAGGGGACGAAAAAAATATCTATGAAAATAAGAAAGGAAATGAATGAATATGGGTGAGTATGACAACAAGGCAATGGAGAGCCAGCCCGAAGAGAAAAAAGGGCTGCTATCCAAACTGTTTTCCAAATACAAGGGGAAAAAGAAATTCGAACTCATCATCATATTCATAATACTCGCCGTCATCATCGCCATTTTTGCGTCTTCATTCGCCAAAACGCAGGAGAGTACGGCGCAGCCGGAAGCGGACAGCCAGGCCAAGGCGGATCAGCAGAAAGACGACCTTGAAAACAAGCTGGAGGAAACCCTTTCGCAGATATCGGGCGCAGGAAAGGTCAGGGTCATGATAACGTTCGATTCGGGCCCCGAGCTGGTGACCGCGATGGACACAAACACGCAGACGAGCAATATAGAGGAGCAGACGGGAGAAACCAAGCGGACGACGGCGAATGAATCCGAGGCGAAAAAGCCCGTCACCGTCCAGCAGCAGGACGGAGCGCATGCCCTCGTCCTGACGCAGAAGAACCCTGAGATACGCGGCGTCATCGTAGTGGCTGAGGGCGCATGGGACGTGAGGGTGAGGATGGACCTGCTGCGCGCAGTGCAGACGGTGCTGGATGTGGACGCGGAGTGCGTGGAAGTTTTTGTAATGAATACTAATTAACAGGGAGTGATCAAAAGTGGTACAACAGGAAAAACGCAAAACGAGCGTGAAAAAAATCGTTATAGTGATAGTGCTCATCTTGGTACTGGGCGCGGTGGGATACCTGAATTACGCATTGAACACGAATTCGGAACCCGAAAATTCCATGCCGTCCCCCTTGCCATCTGCTTTTCAGCCATCCGCTTCGCCGACGGGTGAAAGCACCGACGTGGACCTTGAAGAAGCCCTTGCTGCATCCAATACGTTCTTTGAGGACTTCAGGAAGGAGCGCGAAGCCACGCGTGAAAAAGAGATACAGTACCTTGACTCCATCATCAATGATAAAAATACCGACAAGGAAACGCTTGCAGACGCCCAGCAGAGAAAGATCGCCCTGACGCAGGCCATGGAGACCGAAATGACGATCGAGGGGCTGATAAAAGCCAAGGGCTTTGAGGATGCGATAGTGACGCTGCACAAGGGCTCTGTCAATGCGGTGGTCAAGGTGAAACAGCTTACGCAGCAGCAGGCCGCGCAGATCATGGATATCGTCAGGCGCGAGTCTGGAGAAAACGGGGAAAATATAAAGATCATCACACGGCAGTAGGGTTTGTAATAAGGAAACCTTTTTGCTATAATGATACCAAAGCTTGAGCGGGGGGTGAAACATCAATGACTGATAGCAACGAACGCATGCAGACAAAGGTGCAGAAAGACGGTAAGATAAGCTTTGCAGACGACGTCATCGCAACCATCGCCGGTCTTGCTGCCAGCGAAGTGCCCGGGCTGGCAGGCATGAGCGGGGGCATCGTTGACGGCATAGTGGAATTTCTGGGGAAAAAGAACTTTACCAAAGGGGTAAAGGTGGAAGTCGGTAATGAGGAAGCCGCCATTGACCTTTTTGTGGTGATGGAATACGGGGCCAAGATACACGAAGTCTGCGCAGAGATCCAGCAGGCGGTCAAAAGGGCGGTGGAGACGATGACAGGCCTTCGCGTCATGGAAGTGAATGTTTTTGTACAGGGCGTAAGGTTTGAAAAGGAATCCAAAGAAGGAGACGCCCAGAGGGTCCGCTGAACGCCCAACGCTCAAAAACTATCGGGGCAGGCGTTGCCCTGTTTGATTTGACGATATGGAGGACAAGCTACATGAAAATACGGATAACGGACAGGATACTGCTGCTGCTCTTCGTTCTGGCAGCGATGGCTTTGGCGGTAGTAATACCCTGCATAATCTTCGGTGCCATACCGCAGAGCAATTTCAATAATTTCATGCAGACGGCCTATGCCGATGGCTGGATGAAAGCGCTTATAACGGCGATCTGCGCAGTGGTCTTTCTTATCGGATTCAGGCTGCTTATCGCCGGATTGTCAAGGCCGCGTCCTAAGACAGCGCTCCTGGCGTCTTCGGCGGAGGGTTCCATCAGGATATCCTTAGTCGTCCTTGACGAGCTCGCACAGAAATTCGCCAACACCATTCAGGAAATAAAGGAGATAAAAACAGATGTGTTCCTTTTACGCGACGGAGTCAAATTCCGTGTGAAGTATACCATCGTCCAGGAAGCGTCTGTCCCCGAGATATCCACAAAGCTGCAGACGGGTATCAAGCAGTTCGTGGAGATGTATACGGGCATCACTGTTAAGTCGGTAGAGGTCATGGTGGAAAAGACATCATCTACGCCAAAAAAGTATATAACGGATTGAAGGAAGGCTTTACGCAAGGATAAGGGGTGCTTAGCATGAAGGAAGAGATAAAGCAATTTTGGAAAGAGCATAGGGGAAAGATCGTATGGTGCACCATATTTCTTATTCTTGCCATACTCATCCTTACCATAAACTTCTGGAGGACGCTTCTGATCGTCGTGATGGTTTCTATCGGATATTTTATCGCAAGCAGGGAAACAAGGCTGAAACTGCTGACGCTGCTCGATAGAATGCTCCCGAAGATATTCCGAAGGTGAGCTGATATGGCGAGGAGACAGGCGCGCGAAGCCGCGATGATGCTGGTTTTTGAATGGTCATCGGGCGGCACCGGCAGGCGGGAGACCATCGAGGGGATGATGGATGGATATGCGCTGACGGAGGATGACAAATCCTATGCGCTGGAGATATTGGACGGAATTACAGAGCATTACGAGGATATTGACGAAAAAATAAGGAAGTATGCCAAGGGATGGCGCATCGAAAGGATGCCCAAAGTAGACCTTTCTATCCTAAGGGTCGCGGTATTCGAACTGCTTTTCAGGAAGGATATCCCTGTGGGCGTATCCGCCAACGAAGCGGTGGAAATGGCCAAGAATTTCTCAGGGGGGAAAAGCCCCCCGTTCATAAACGGAGTGCTGGGCACGCTGATACGCGACCTTGATCTTGAATGAAGCAAAGAAGCAGCAAAAAAATGAAAGCATATATCGGTCTGGACACCAGCTGTTATACCGCCTCCGCCGCCGCCGTGCTTGAGGACGGCCGGATAGCTGCGGATTTCCGGGAAGCCCTCCCCGTTCCGGACGGGACGATAGGGCTCAGGCAGTCCGAAGCGGTGTTTGTGCACCTGCGCACGATGCCCGCGCTCCTTGAAGCCGTTTTTCAACAAATAAGACAGCACGAGGCGGCTGCCGTATGCGCCTCCATCAAACCCCGGCCTGTAGAGGGATCCTATATGCCGGTTTTTATTGTAGGGAAAAGCATGGCAAGAAGCGTGGCGGCTTCTCTGGGCGTCCCGTATTTCGAGACTACGCACCAGGAAGGCCACATCGCCGCAGGGCTGCTGGGCCAAGTGGAAATGCCTGAAGAATTCCTCGCGCTCCACGTCTCCGGAGGCACGACTGAAGTGCTCCAGGTTCGGCAAAAAGAAGCAGGCTATGATATCTCCCTACTGGGCGGCACAAAAGATATCAGCGCCGGCCAGCTCGTAGACAGGATAGGCGTCCTCATCGGGTGCCGTTTCCCTGCGGGAGGGGAGATGGAGG
>JAUYED010000011.1 GCA_030691525.1 Bacillota bacterium
AGCCCTCTGGACGCCATCATCGGATACAAATCCAAAGGGTGCCTGGTTTTGAGCGTTCAGCTCCGTCTGTTGAGCTTGGGCTACTATAATTACAAGGTGACGGGAAAATATGCGGCTTACACGCGAAAAGCCATCATGGCGTTCCAGCTTGCAAACGGCCTTCCACAGGATGGTTACATCGGCTCCCAGTCAGCAAAGGTACTCTACTCCAATGACGTCATACGCATGCTTCCTGTTGATAGGGTGATAAAGGGCCCTGATATCAAACGCACGTCCACGGAGTTTGGCATCAAGGGAGACTGGTCTACGGAGATTGATGCCCTGATGCCCATTAATACGACGCTGACTATCATAGACTTCAATACACTGGCCGAATTCAAGATGGTCCGCACCGGCGGCAAGAACCACGCCGATGTGGAGCCGGTCACAAATAAGGACAATGTAGCTTATGTAAATTCATTCGGCGGCATAGCAAGCTGGGAGAAAAGACCGGTCCTCGTCAAGCTAAACAATAAGCTTTACGCCGCTTCGCTCTTTGGCTGGCCGCATGGGACGGATACGATCTCAGACAACGGGATGCAGGGGCATACCGATCTCTACTTCACCGGCTCCCTTTCTGATGTATCAAATCTGCCGGATGCAGAGCATGAGGCAAAGATCACCCGCGCCACAGGCGGACAATAGGCCTTCGCTTATAAACGTGAAAACCTGCGCGAGCAGGTTTTTTATATCAAAAGCCATGGAGTCATCTATAGGTCAATCAATCATTTGAGGAGAAAGCCGAAATGAAGGACAAAATCGGGTGGGGATTCATTGGCGCCGGGCACATTTCGCACCGCTTTATCAAGGGGCTCCTTGAAGTGCCTGATGCATACCTCGCCGCGGTAGGTTCGCGGGCGGAAGGAAAGGCGGAGGCGTTTGTTTCCCAGTACGGGGGAAAAGCATATACAAGCTATGAAAAGGTCATTCTTGATAAGGATGTAGACATTATCTATGTTGCAACGCCAAACAGCCTGCATATGGAGCATACCCTGCTTTCCCTTGATCTGGGCAAACCGGTATTATGCGAAAAACCCATGGCGGCCAACGCCGCCCAGGCGAGGGCAATGGCGTCAAAGGCAAGGGAAAAGCGGCTCTTTCTGATGGAAGCCATGTGGACCCGCTTCTTTCCGGCAATGGAAAAGGTGCGCTCGTGGATCAACGATCGGGAGATAGGCAATATACATTATTTGACGGCCGAATTCGGCTTTAACAAAGGAGCCGAAGACCCTAAGTCCCGTCTATTTGATCCTGCGCTTGCAGGAGGCAGCCTGCTGGATTTAGGCGTATACGCCGTGTCCTTTTCTTCCATGGTGTTCGGTAAAAAACCCCGGTACATCGCAAGCATCGCTGAACCGGCTTCAACAGGTGTTGACGCGCACATGGGCTGCCTATTGGGGTACGAAGGAGGAGGGATCGCTTCATTGTTTTCATCTTTACATACGAACAGCGCCCGCGAAGCCCGGATATCGGGGGAACGCGGTTATATAGTGATCCCGAAGTTTTGGATGCCGGTAAATGCGATATTGTACAAGGATCAACAGTTTGCAGAGGAATTCAGCTGCGAATCCGCCAGCGAGGGGTTCCAGTATGAAATCGCGGCTGTCCAGAAAGATCTTCGCGGCGGCAGGACGGAAGACCCGCTGATGCCTTTGGATGAGTCTATAGCCATCTTGGAGACGATGGATGCCTTGCGTGCGCAATGGGGGCTTGTGTACCCCTTTGAAAAATAATCCCGTAGCACTACCTCTCTTTCGTATATCAATCAAGCGTCTTTCTGAACCTGAAGATGGCCGCAAGCGCGAGCACGACCGTCAGGGCTGAAAGCAGCACCACATCCAGCCACAGAAATTCCATTCCAACGCCTTTGAGCACAACGCCGCGTATTATATTCAGAAAATATGTGAGAGGCAGGATATACCCTACGGCTTTCACTATATCCGGCATGGCCTCGCGCGGGAATATGAATCCCGAGAGCAGCACGCTTGGTAAAATCACGAGCATGAGAAGCATCATCGCCATAGCCTGGCTCTTTGCAAAGGTGGATATGAGCATTCCTATCATCAGTGAGCAAATAACAAAGATAAGCCCCAGCCCGATGAGGAGCGCGATATTTCCGGCAGGGATTATCCCGAACCATTCAATGCAAAGGAACAGCGCAAAAAGGAACCCTGCATAACCTATCACTACGTAGGGTATCAGCTTGCCGAGTATCAGCTCAGCAGGGCGGATGGGAGTCACAATGAGCTGCTCTATGGTGCCCTTTTCCCTTTCACGTACTAGCGAAAAGGCTGTAAGCATCACTGTAATAGATTGTGTAATCAGCCCCACCAGGCCGGGGATTGTAAAGTTGGTGTTCTTTAAATCGGGGTTGTACCAAACATGTGCAACCATTGGTTCTAGGTTGATGGCGTAATACACGCCTGACTTCTCCTGCTTCTGCTCGAATGCGTCCCTTGCCTCGGCCTGCGCCAGAAGCAGCCCGCTGCTTAGCGCTGTACGCGCCGTTGTAGGGTCGCTCCCGTCTATTATCAGAAGCGCCTGGGAAGAAAGTGCATCCGCGCCTGGTGAGTATCCGGGCAGTATGATGAGCCCCGCTTTTACTCTGCCAGCCTGGATCAAATCCTTTACCTCTTTTTCAGAATCGGAGTAATACGATATCTTGAAGTATCCCGATGCGGTAAAACGCTCTACGAGCGCGCGGCTGTCCTCGTTTCTTCCCTGATCGTAAACTGCCGTTGTTATATGGTCTACTTCCGTTGACAGCGCATAGCCGAAAAGAAGCATCATAAATACAGGCATTATGATGGCCAGGCGCAGACTTACCGGGTCGCGCAGCACCTGGATGACTTCTTTTTTCACGATGGCGGAAAACCTTCTCCAGGAAAAACGCCTCTGCTTCATCTCCCGCCTCCGTTTCTCCGCCTGAACCCGAGTATTTCCAGCCATCTCTTTCTGCTGTTTGCTTCAGGAGTGCCCTGGTCCATTTCGACATATTTGATGAAAACGTCTTCGAGGGTCTTCAGCTTTTCCTTACGTATCAGCTCCTCCGGAGGCGCTTGAGCCATTATCCTGCCGTTGAAAATGAAGCAGGTAGTGTCGCAGCCCTCCGCCTCGTCCATGTAATGGGTGGTGACAAAGACTGTCGTGCCGCCTTCCGCCAGCGTGCGGACGATCTGCCAGAACGCTCTGCGGGATACGGGGTCCAGCCCCGCTGTCGGCTCGTCCAGGATAATCAATCCGGGAGCATGGACGAAGGCACATCCCAGCGCCAGGCGCTGTTTGAACCCGCCTGAGAGGGTGCGGGCAAGGCAGCGCTCTTTCCCCTCCAGCCCTGCCATCCCGATGATCTCGTCCCTCCGCTTCTTTCTTTCTGCAGGCGAAAGCCCGTAAATCTCGGCGTAAAACTCAAGGTTTTCCTTGACGGTCATATCATCATATAATCCGAATTTTTGGGACATATACCCGATGCTCTGTTTGACTTTTTCGGGCTCTTTGAGCACGTCTATGCCCATGATGGTAGCAGAGCCGGCTGTAGGGCGGATGATCCCGCAGAGCATGCGTATCGTCGTGGACTTTCCTGAGCCGTTTGGACCCAAAAATCCATAGACGCAGCCGCGCGGCACGGAAAAGTTTATCCTGTCCACCGCAGTCAGCGTGCCAAATTTTTTCGTTAGATTTTTAACCACGATCGCGTTATTCATAATGCAAAACCATGCCCAGCCGGTTTATTTTGAAGGAATGATCACGTCAACGGACATCCCTGGTTTGGCGTACTCGCTGCCCTTGGTAATGGCGATTTTGGCCTTGAATACTGTAGATTGTTTCTCTTCGGGAGTTTCCACGTTCTTGGGCGTGAATTCTGCGCTGTCCGAAATGAAGACGACTTTGCCGGTGATGTTTTTATCGGGCCAGGCGATGCTCCTGACAGGCAGTTCCTGCCCCAGTTTTATGAAAAGCAGCCGGGACTGCGGGATATAGATATTGACCCACAGGCTGGAGTAATCCGTGATCTGCGCTGCCCGTGATCCGAGCACGCACATATCCCCTTTCTGCACACCTAAATACGTGCATATGCCGTCCACCCGGGCTTTGACTTCGCACCGCGAAAGGTTCAGCCCGGCCATATCCAGCTGTGCCTGGGCCTGCTTTAGCTCCTCTTCGGCTGCACGTATGGCGCGCCCCGCCGGGCTTTGGGGGGGCTCGAGAAGCGCGGCGTCTATGGCGCTCTGCTTCAATTCATTATAGGCCGATTTTGCTGCGGTATATCCCCACTGTGCTGCGCTTTGCTTATTTTTTGCCAGCTTCAGCTGGTACTCGGCGTTTGCCAGGTCGTTGGGTGGAGGGAGAGGGTTTATTTTCAGCGATTCTACAGTATCATCCCAGTATTCCACCGTACTCTTGGCGGCATTGACCGAAGCGCGGGCCGCGCCGGCTGCCGATTCTGCCTGCTTCAACTGGGCATCAGTCGGCCCTGCCTTGAGCCCTTCAAGCTTGAGCCCGCTCAGCTCCACCAACGTCTCCGCCTGTTGCACGGCGATCTTCTGCGCCTCGTCGTCCATCCTTGCGATGATGTCTCCGGAGCCGGCCTTATCCCCTTCCTGTATCAGCACCTCAACGACCCTGCCTGAAGATTCCGCGATGACATCGTAGCGGTCAGCTTCCACGATGCCGCTGAATGCGTCGGAATTATCGCTGTTCTGGCAGCCCGTCAAAAGCAAAGGCAGTGCAAGCACTGCAAGCACGAATATTTTATATAGTAGGTTTTTCTTTGCTCGGTTTCTAAAAGACGGTTTGGCAATCAATTTAGACCACCCCCCGATAGATAAGATTGAACTATATTCATTTTACTATAAAGGCGGGTTGAAATAAAACGTATTTTCCAAAAGGGCGTGATGTTTATAAAAAATACCTGGCGCTTTTAGGCCAGGATATTTCGTATTGCTGCGGAGCTATTTATTGCAGCCGTTTTTTGCGTACAGGTAGTTGTAAAGCGTGGCATGACGGATCTCATCGGTGATGATCTCGGTTATCATATTTATCAGCCGCCTGTCAGTCATGGCAAAGAGCACCTGCCTGTATTTTCTGACCGCGTTCTGTTCCCCCATAAGCGCCTGCTTC
>JAUYED010000074.1 GCA_030691525.1 Bacillota bacterium
TATACCGATTTGGGGTGTGGGCTTGGGAAGAGGGGTGGAACCCCTTTCCCAAATACCCAAGCACCAAAGGTGCGCCAGCCAATACCGGAGCAAAGAACCCAAACCTTCAGTCCCCTCCCGTAACTCATAACCCTGATATTATAAAATCCTCCGCACCGGGAGGATAGGGGTGGGTGGCTTCACATACCCGTACTATATCCGATGGGGTCTGGGGCTTTAGCGGCAAGCCCCGAAGGGGCGCAGCCGGTACCGCCCCAGCGGGGTTTTGGGTGCTTTTGTACCGGTACAAAAGTACCGCCAGCCGCAGGCGTAAAACCTTATAGAAATGACCCGAATCTCCTCTGACACTTAATAACCGCTCTATACCGCTCTACAACCTCTCCCACGCCCCGTCCCTGTCATTGCAAGAAGTGAAATGGTGAAGCAATGAATTTAGTTGTAACAGATCGTTGCAGAAAACCCATCCTTCACAGGGTGTGGGTGTGGGTTTGGGAAGAGGGGTGAAACCCCTTTCCCAAATACCCGCTGTGCAGCCCCTTTCCTAAATCAAGATTGCATTGCCTGCTGCTGCGCATCCTGCCTTCCCTTCTCTATGAGCTGCGCATCTTTGGGGCTTATCATCATCAAGGCCTGCTCCAATTCCCCCACATGTTTTCGTTCCTCGTCCGCGATATGGTACAGAATTTTTTTCACCTTCTCATCGTTTGTCGCTGCTGCATGCGCTTCATATCCGATGATAGCTTCCAGTTCCCCCGCGATGTCCACGCGCAGTGCCTGCGCCAGCTCCTCTGCCGACATGACCCGCGGCACATTCGCTACGAATGGATTCCCAAGAATGGCCATATTCTCACATCCTTAATGCTTTTATTCCCTATTGTCTTCAAACTCAGATAAAAAAATCCCTGAACGATTTTACCAGGTTATTCCGCCACCTTCATCATTTCGAGGAGCGAAGCGACGCGGCAATCTCTTGGTTTGAATTTAGTGGTAACACAATCGTTGCAGAAAACTCGTCCTAACTCGGGGTGTGGGCTTGGGAAGAGGGGCGGAGCCCCTTTCCCAAATACCCGCAGCCCCCAAAAGGTAATGTTCCCCTCCCGTTCTTATAAACCTTATACTATCTCTCTGATTATTAACGGGAGGGGTCAGGGGTGGGTATATTAACTCTTCTGTCATTGCGAGGAGCCGCAGCAACGCGGCAATCTCTTGGCCTGTCATTGTAAGCGGGACACCCTGATTAAGAGTCAGGTGCTCTACCATCCGTCCTATTTCATTTCTAAATCAGTAATTCTCCAAATATCAATTTATAAATGGCTTTATTGGAGGTCTTTCATGGCGCAGCGTACTGGTATGCCGGCTTTTATTTTGAATACCGGCCCAAAAGGGCTCACGCACGAGGAAGCGGAGCTGCGCCTGGAACAGTACGGGCCCAACGAGCTCCATGAGGCAAAAAAAGTTTCAGCGCTCGCCGTATTCTTCAACCAGTTCAAAGACTTTATCATCCTCGTGCTTCTTTGCGCCACGGTCGTATCCTTTTTCATAGGCGAGATCGCAGACGCCATTACCATCGTCATCATCGTCATGATGAATGCGCTCCTCGGCTTTATTCAGGAATACCGCACCGAAAGATCCATGAGAGCGCTCAAGGAGCTTTCGGCGCCTGTTGCAAAGGTCGTCCGCAGCGGAGTAGAATCCGCCATACCCGCAAAACAGGTCGTTCCGGGAGATCTGCTCGTTCTGGAAGCGGGCTCACGCGTGGCAGCCGACAGCGTCCTTTTTTCGGGGGCGAATATCCAGGTCAACGAGTCCATCCTGACGGGCGAATCAGTCCCCGTCGAAAAATCCGTACCCCTGGGCGGCTATGCCGGAGCAGATGATATCTCCAGAGAATACTTTCTTTTTATGGGCACCACGCTGACTTCGGGCAGGGGAAAAGCCATAGTTATGACCACCGGCATGGATACCGAGATGGGTAAGATCGCCCACCTGCTCCAGAGCGTTAAAAAAGACGAGACCCCCCTGAAAAAACGGCTCAATAAGATAGGCAGGATACTCGTTTTTGTCTGCCTCGGGGCATGCGCACTCATCGCGCTTGCAGGCGTCATCCACGGCGAAAGTATTTATAATATGTTCTTCTCTGCCATCAGTCTTGCTGTTGCGGCCATCCCCGAAGGGCTCCCCACCATCGTTACAGTATCGCTTGCCATCGGTGTGCAGAGGATGCTGAAGCGCAACGCCCTCGTAAGAAAGCTCCCCGCAGTGGAAACGCTGGGAAGCGTCAATATCATCTGCTCGGATAAGACCGGCACGCTCACAGAAAACAGGATGACGGTAAAAAAGATATATTCCGCCGGCAGGTGGATAGAACTTACGGGCGCAGGGTCGGATGTGTGCGGGGAGTTTCTTTTGGATAAGCGGGTTGTTTCTCCGAAGAAGGACAGGGCGCTGCAAATGCTCCTTACAACCGGCGTGCTGTGCAACAATGCCGTATACAGGAATGGTGAGGCCGTCGGAGACCCCACCGAAGCAGCCATTCTCATTGCTTCGGTCAAGGGAGGGATGCAAGATCAGGCGATTTCAGATTATTCCCGTGTTTTCGAGCTCCCTTTTGACTCCGAGCGAAAGCGCATGAGCGTCATCTGCAAGGACAAAAACGGCGGATACTCCCTTTTCGTGAAAGGCGCTCCGGATAATATCCTCGGGCTCTGCACCCGGCACCTTCAGCCGGACGGGGTGCAGCTCCTCGGCAGCAGCCAGAAAAACGCCATCGCCGCGGCAAATGAAGACATGGCAGGCAAGGCCCTCCGCGTGCTTGCGTTCGCATATGCAGAGCTCTCTTCCCTGCCAGCCCGGCCGAAAGCCGAAGACCTGGAGAAAAATCTTGTCTTCGTGGGCTTAGAGGGCATGATAGACCCTCCGAGGAAAGAAGCCATCGAAGCCGTC
This sequence comes from Bacillota bacterium, assembly GCA_030691525.1. Classification (GTDB taxonomy): domain Bacteria; phylum Bacillota; class Clostridia; order Christensenellales; family JAEXRW01; genus JAUYED01. The sequence continues at coordinate 2,944 of JAUYED010000074.1, forward strand.
AGGAGCTGCTACAGGGCGGGCATCAGGCCTGTCATGATCACCGGCGACCATAAAAATACCGCTGTCGCCGTGGCATGCGAACTGGGCATGGGCACATCGGGGCAGGCCGTTCTGACCGGCGAGGAATTGGAAAAGCTGAGCGACCGCGAGTTGGAGATGCGCGCACCCCACTTTTCCGTCTACGCCCGCGTTTCTCCGAAGCATAAGCTCCGCATCATCCGGGCACTGAAAAAGCGCGGCAACATCATCGCCATGACAGGAGACGGCGTTAATGACGCTCCCGCGCTCAGGGAAGCGGATATAGGCGTGGCCATGGGGAAAAACGGCACCGATTGTGCTAAGGAGGCCTCCTCCATGGTGCTTCTGGATGATAATTTTGCCACTATCGTGGCCGCCGTCGAGGAAGGCCGGACGATCTATGATAATATAAGGAAATCTCTCCGCTATCTCCTCTCATGCAATTTTGGCGAGATTTTCATGATGGGCGTTGCCGCCATATTTGGCATGGCGGTGCCTCTCATCCCCATTCAAATACTATGGATCAACCTTGTAACAGATGGGTTCCCCGCCATTGCGCTCGGCCTCGACCCTCCTGAGAAAGACATCATGTCCCGCCCCCCGCGTGCCAGCCGCGAAAACATTTTTTCGGGCGGCCTTGGCGCCAGCATCTTTCTCTCGGGCATCCTCATAGGAGGCAGCGCCATTCTCTCCTTCTGCACCTTCCTGCTCCTCTACGGCAACGACATTCCCCTTGCGCGTACGGGCGCTTTCGCCGCCATCATCATCGCAGAGCTCCTCTATGCTTTCAAATGCCGCCTGTGCGAGCATAGCGCGCTCAAAGGCGGCTTGTTCAAAAACGGCTGGCTCGTGCTTGCCGTGCTCGTTTCTTTCGCGCTCATGCTGATGGTCATGTACGTCCCTTTCCTGTCCTCCATTTTCAGGATGATACTGCTGGACCCTTTTCAATGGCTCATCGTCATCAGCTTCTCGCTCGTCGAATCCGTCTTCGGAGGTATATTGGCTTTCTTTTTTGGTGCTCGAAAACCAAAATTCACTGGTGGAAAGCTTTAAAAAACAAATGGCCTCCAGACAGAGGCCGAAGCCATCAGATAGATTAATTGGTAGGTTGGCAACCCTGCATCTCTTAAATACCATTTCTGGCGCGGCAGCCGCCCGTTCTGCCCTCGGTTAATCTATATTCGATTTACTACCTAAAGTCAAGCTTACTATGAGATTCATAAAAAAAGCCGCGGTGTGCGGCCTTTTTCGTATAACTCAGTGGTTCGCGTTCAGAAAATGATTCCCAGAATGAGCAACACGATCACAGCGACGATCAACAGCGGTCCGATGATGGCAAAGATGACCCTGAAGGCGAAAGCAATCGTTTTGAAGAATAACGGTATCAAAAGCAGGATGCCAAGCACCAGAAGCAGCCAAATCATTTTCTCCACCTCCATTTGTATTCAATCAGACAATGTGTTGTTTCTCCCATATCATTAACATAAAATTTTGACTACTTATTAAGAAAACGATTACGCTTATAGCATAGCATAATAGTCAAATAATTCAAGGGGAAATCTCTATATCGAAGCCTGTATATCTTCAGGTTAAATTGGACAAAAACCGTCTTTTCACCCACAGTTTTTTAACCAGTTCCATGGGCATACCCTGCTTGACACCCTGTATTGCCATTTATTCATCGCCGTAAATTTAGGCATGATTTTTTATCCGATGTATTAATAATTATTTAATCTTGACATCACGAAATATCCGTACTATATTTTTAATTAGTTTTGATACAAAATTGTTTTCATATAAAACCACAGGGGGTGGGCTAATGCAGGAAAAAGAGCAGCTGGTTTCAGCCCTGGTCGAATCCTTCCGGCTGTTCGGCCGGGAGCACTGGGGTACGGGCACTGAATTGGCCGTCAAGCCCAGCCAGATGATGGTGCTGTACTACCTTAAAAAAAACTCCGGCAGAGCCGAAGGGCTCAAGCAGTCCGAGCTTAGCCGCACTATGCGCCTTGCTCCCTGCACCGTCACGCCCCTTCTGAATTCGCTGGAGAAGGAAGGCTATATCAACCGCAGACATTCTTCAGCTGACAGGCGCGTCGTTTATATCGCGCTTACGGATAAGGGGAATGGTTTCATCGAGCAGATGCGTGCCAAATTCCTCTCCATCATCGGAGGGTTCGTTGACCATCTTGGCTTGAAAGACGCTGCAGAGCTTGTCCGTCTCCTGAAAAAACTGGAACAGTACCTGAATTTTGTGCAAAAATAGCGCAGGTAAGTATGGGGGCTAAACATGATAAAGCTGTTACGTAACCTAAAACCTTTTTTCTGGCAGGTCGTCGCCGTCATCGTGCTGGTGTTCGGCCAGTCAATGGCGGATCTGAACCTGCCAAAGCTGATGGCAAGCATCGTGGATACAGGCATCATAAAAAATGACATACCCTATATCTGGCAGACAGGCGGCATAATGCTCGCCGTCACCGCAGGCGGCATGATGTGTACCATCCTGGCCAGTTTTCTTGCCGCACGCGTTTCCATGGGGCTTGGCATGAACCTTCGCGGGCTGGTCTTTTCAAAGGTGGAGCGGTTCTCGCTGAATGAATTTGATAATATCGGCACGGCATCGCTCATCACCCGTACGACCAATGATATAACGCAGGTGCAAATGGTCATCTTCATCCTCCTGAGGATGGTGCTTTCGGCGCCCATCATGGTCATAGGCGGCGTGATAATGGCCGTGCAGGAGGATGCTTCCTTATGGTGGATCATCGCGGGCGTCGTCCCCCTGCTTGCCCTGTCTGTCGGCATTGTCGCACGCAAAGGGCTTCCTCTTTTCAAATCCATGCAGAAAAAACTGGATAAGCTGAACCTTGTTTCGCGCGAAGGCCTCACGGGAGTGCGCGTCATCCGCGCTTTCAACCGCACAGAGCACCAGAGCGGGCGTTTCTATGAAGCCAACAACGACCTCACCGGGACCGCCATTAAGGTGAATCGGCTGATGGCCCTTATGATGCCCCTGATGATGTTTATCATGAATATCACCACTATCGCCATCATCTGGTTCGGCGGGCACCGCATAGATTCGGGCGATATGCAGGTCGGCGGTTTCATGGCCTTTCTGCAGTACGCCATGCAGATCCTCTTCTCGCTGCTGATGTTTGCTATCGTGTTCGTCATGGTGCCGCGCGCTTCAGCTTCAGCGGAGCGCATCAACCAGGTGCTTGAGACCCTGCCTAGTATAAAGGACGCCGAAGAAACGAAAAAGCCGGGCGGGCTGACTGGTACCATCGAGTTTGAAGACGTCACTTTCGGCTATCCCGGGGCGGAAGTCCCGGCCGTATCCGAAGTCCCCGCCGTCTCAAATATTTCGTTCAAGGTGAACCCCGGCGAGGTTACCGCCATCATCGGCGGCACCGGTTCGGGCAAGACTACGCTTCTTAACCTCATCCTTCGCTTCTACGATGTCCAGAGCGGGCGCATCCTCGTAGACGGCGTGGACATACGGGAGATGTCACAGGAAGACCTTCGCAGCAGGATCGCCTTTGTGCCGCAGAAAGCCGTCCTTTTCTCGGGTTCTGTGGCGGATAATATCCGCTATGGCAAACCCGAAGCCACGGACGAAGAGTTGAGCCATGCCGCCGATATCGCGCAGGCCACGGAATTCATAACGGGCATGGAAGGCGGCTTCGACGCTGCCGTATCACAGGGCGGCACCAATGTTTCGGGCGGGCAGAAGCAGCGGCTCAGCATCGCCCGCGCCCTTATCCGCCGGCCCGAGATCTATCTTTTCGACGATAGTTTTTCGGCGCTGGATTTCAAGACCGACGCCAAACTCCGTGCCGCCATGAAGCGCGAAATAAAGGAAGCCACCGTCCTCATTATAGCCCAGCGTGTCAGCACCGTCATGGACGCAGACCGCATCATCGTGCTGGATGAAGGCCGCGTCGTAGGCATCGGCACCCACCGCGGGCTTATCAAAAGCTGCAGCGTTTATAGGGAGATCGTCACGTCCCAGCTGAGCGAGGAGGAGCTTGCATGAGTCAGGATAGAAGAGAGCGCGCCAGCGAACAAAGAAGACCGATAGGGCCGATGGGCAGGCCGGGCGGGAGTCATGGAGGCCCGATGGGAGGTTTCGGCAGGCCCGTGGAAAAGCCAAAGGATTTCAAGGGCACCTTGAAGCGTCTGGTAAAATATTTCAAACCGTATACATGGGGCTTCATCATCGTTGGCTTTTTTGCCATAGCCAGCACCATATTCTCCATTTTCAGCCCCAAGGTCATGGGGCAGGCGACCACGGAGCTGTTCAATGGCCTCATTGCCAAGATGCAGCACCTGCCGGGCGCAGGCGTCAACTTCGACGCCATCCTGTCCATCTTGATAACGCTGGCCGTGCTGTATATCGGCGCATCCGTGATGAGCTACGTCCAGCAGTACATCATGGCGGGCATTTCACAGAAGATCGTCAGGAAGATGCGCAATGACATCAATGACAAGCTGACGAAACTCCCGCTGAAATATTACGACGGCAGGACGCACGGCGAGATCCTTTCCCGCATAACCAACGACGTAGACATCGTCAGCTCCACGCTCCAGCAGGGCCTGACGCAGATCATATCCTCCGTCGCCACCATCATCGGCGTCGTTATCATGATGCTCACCATCAGCCCGCTTTTAACACTCATAGTCATCGCAGTACTCCCATTGAGCGCCATAGCAACGGCGCTGATCGCCAAGCGCTCGCAGAAGCAGTTCGCCGGCCAGCAGAAAACCCTGGGCATATTGAACGGCATCGTGGAGGAGTCCTACGGCGGCCATAATATTGTAAAAGCGTTTGGCAAAGAGCGGGATAATATAGAGAAATTTGATAAAACCAATAAACGGCTGTTCGGCTATTCCTGGCGTGCGCAGTTCGTCTCAGGCATGATCTGGCCCATTGTGAGCTTCGTAAGCAACCTCGGCTACGTCGCCATCTGCGTCGCAGGCGGCATCATGATGACGCAGAGAGCCATACAGATAGGCGATATACAGGCCTTCATCCAGTATGCGAGGATGTTCACCCAGCCCATCATGCAGACCGCCAACATCGCCAACATCCTTCAGTCCACCATCGCAGGCGCAGAGCGCGTGTTCGAGCTGCTTGATGAAAAAGAGGAAATGCCCGATAGCAAAGGCGCCGGAGATCTCCCCCTGGCTCGCGGGGACGTGGCTTTCCAGCACGTCCGCTTTGGCTATACCGAAGGCGAACCCCTCATACACGATCTCAGCATCGCCGTGAAGAAGGGGCAGACCGTCGCCATCGTCGGCCCCACCGGAGCAGGCAAGACTACGCTGGTCAATCTTCTGATGCGCTTCTATGAGATAAAAGGCGGGCGTATCACGGTGGATGGCAGGGATATCCGCGATCTCAGGCGCGACGGCCTCCGGAGCGTATTCGGCATGGTGCTCCAGGATACCTGGCTGTTCAACGGCACCATCAGGGACAATATCGCCTACGGGTGCGAGGGAGCCACCGATGAGCAGGTCTACAGGGCTGCACAGGCCGCCCACGCGGACCATTTCATCCGCACCCTGCCCCAGGGCTACGATACCGTGCTCAACGAAGAGGCCTCCAATATTTCGCAGGGGCAGAAGCAGCTCCTGACCATCGCCCGCGCCGTGCTCGCAGACCCCGCTGTGCTCATCCTCGATGAAGCTACCAGCTCCGTGGATACGCGCACCGAAGTCCTTATACAGGAGGCCATGAAGAAGCTCATGCGCGGCCGCACCAGTTTTGTCATCGCCCACCGGCTTTCCACCATCCGCGGCGCCGACCGCATCCTCGTGATGAACGAGGGCGATATCATCGAGCAGGGCACGCATAAAGAGCTGCTGGAAAAGGGCGGTTTCTATGCCGAGCTGTACAACAGCCAGTTTACAGGCAGTTTCGCAGATGAAAAAGCGGTGTAGAAGCACGATAAAAGCACCTGTTAAAGGTGCTTTTTTATTTAGGGTGTAACCTTACCAATATCCATCAGAGAACTAAAACATGGTGCTATCGTATAATGGTTATTATGTCGTGTAACCTTACCAATATCCATCAGAGAACTAAAACAGCCGTGAGCATGAGCAATACTAAAATAAAGTGTAACCTTACCAATATCCATCAGAGAACTAAAACACTTGTG
>JAUYED010000119.1 GCA_030691525.1 Bacillota bacterium
GGCGGTACTTTTGTACCGGTACAAAAGTACCCAAAACCCCGCTGGGGCGGTACCGCTCCCTGCGTCCCTAAAGGAACTCCGGTCGCGATAAAGCCCCAGACCCCATCGGATATAGTACGGGTATGTGAAGCCACCCACCCCTATCCCTCCCGTTATCGAGTTGGGATGATGTCGAAGTTATTATTAAACGGGAGGGTGCTTTTGGTTTGGGCGCCGGCTCAGAATTGGCCTTTCGCCCCTTCGGGACTACAGGCGCAATAATTCACCGACACCCATCGGGGTATTTGGGTTCATGCAATTAAAAGGAAGGGTATAGAAGCGGTTATAGGGTGTCAGAGGAGAGGGAGGCGGATTGTTGCACTGATTAAGCTTCTTGCATGACAGGCTAAGAGATTGCCGCGATGGGCGTCGCTTTTGTTTCGTTAAAAAGATTTATACTGATTATATATGATAAGAACAAACTACAATACTGCCGGTACAGCAAAAATGCAGGCGGGTGGGGCCTGCATTTGACAAGACGTTTGATTTGTCTATAAAATGGTTTGGTATAACGGATGCCTGACGCTGAGATCGCCATTAAAAGCTTCAGACAGTTGAGCGTTCTACACGGGAGTAGAGCAGGGTGCCGATATATGAAGCAAGAACGATTTTGATTATATCAAAGGGCAGGAAAAGTATGCAGCCGCCATATACTGCATCCCAAACCGAGAAGGACTTGGACAAAAAAACGTTTATAGCCAGATACATATAAGGTACGCCTATGCCGTAGATGATGACAAGCGTGAGAAGGGAACAGGCGGAAGCAAGAAGCAAACGCTTGAATCCCGGTTTCATAAACAGGACCTTTGTTTTCCTCAGGAGAGCGCTGAGTGCGGGCGCCGAGACGGCAAAACTGACGAGAAAACCAAAAGAGGGCTGGAAGACGTAGCCCAGCCCCCCGCCGTTGGCAAAGACGGGAAGGCCGATGAGACCAAGCGTGAGATACACTGCCTGCGAAGCGAAAGCCCACAGCGGCGGAAGAAGGAACGAGGCGCCGATAACAAAAAATGTCTGGAGGGTGAAGGGCACGGGGTATCCTGGAATGGGGATCTTTATGAAGGCGCCCGCGCAGGTGAGCGCGGCGAACATTGCGGCCAAAATGATATTGCGGGTATTTGTTTTCATTGAATGAAAACCTCCTCTGAAAAACTAAATGTAAACTTATTTGATATACGCGTTTTAACAATTATAACCGGCGATGGAACCATATTCAAGACGGAAAATAAAAAAATGTTTTGGTACGGGGAAAATCATGCTTGAATTCAAACCGATAGAGCTTTCCGACAAAGGAAAGATAGACATTTTTCTGAACGAGTGGCTTTTTGAAAGCTCGGAGATACACTTTTCCAACCTCTTTTTATGGCAAAAAAGCTGGGATATCCGGTATGATATAAAAAACGGCTTTCTCTTCATCGCGCTTGATCGGGAAGCCCGGGAGATGATGTTCGCACCTATCTCTATAAAAAAGGGCATGGATATTGCTGCTGCCATGCGCGAAGCAGAAAGATACTTTGCAGGAATCGGGCAGCCCCTCTCCATCTGCTGCGTTACAGATGAGCTTTTGGAACAGGCGGCGGGATGCTGCAGCGCGGATATCGAAATCGCCATTGACCGGAATAATTTCGACTATATATACCTGACAGAAGACCTGAGCAAGCTGCAGGGGAAGAAGTATCATTCAAAGCGGAACCAGGTCAAAAGTTTCATGGAGAATCACAGGTACGAGTACAGCACGCTTGAGAAAGAACACGCAAACGGGTGCTTGGAGCTCTGCGAAAAATGGGTAAGGAGTAAAAACGGTTCCATGCTGCACCTTGAAGAGGAGTGCGAGGCCGTCTGTAGAGCTTTGACCAATATGGATACGCTCGGGTTCACGGGGTGCGTCATCCTGATTGACGAGCTGGTAGAGGCCTTTTCCATCGGGGAGCAGATACGCCCCGACATGGCAGTCATCCATTTCGAGAAGGCAAACGCGGAGATAAAGGGGCTTTACGCTGCCGTGAACATGCTTTTTGCACAGAACAGGTGGCGCGGAGTAAAATACATAAACCGTGAAGAAGACATGGGCATCGGCGGGCTTCGGCGTTCCAAACTCTCGTACCACCCGGTTAAAATGATCCAAAAATACAGCATAACGGGAGCCGGCGCAAATGGAAGCTGAAATATTACGCGGAGCTAAGATCCGCGAAGCAAAAGGAATATGGAAGCAGGCATTCGGAGATGACGATGGCTTTATTGACGGCTACTTCAAGCGGCGTGTGCCAAAAGGGCATGTTCTCGGCCTGAGCGCAGACGAAAAGCTGATGTCAATGCTCTGCACCGTGCCTATGCGGTTCAAAATCCGGGGAGGGCTTATCCCGGCTGCTCTTATAACCGGCGTTGCCACGCGCCCTGAAATGCGGGGGAAGGGGCATATGGCGGCACTCTTTGAGGCAGCGCTCCCAAAGCTTAGAGCGATGGGATTTCTGATGTCCTATCTGCACCCGGAAGTCCTTGGCTTCTATGAGAAATTCGGATACGGATATACTGCAAGCTGCACTCGATGCGTTATAACCCGGGACATGCTGCCCGTTATGAATATGAAAAAGAGCATGCTGCTTGAAGGCAGCCGCGCAGAAAAAGGGGCGCAGGATGTCTATTGGCAGGCATTCAACAGAAACCCGTGCATATTGCAAAGGCGTAAAAAGGACTGGCGGTTCATCATGGACGACGTGAAAGGGGACGGGGGCGGATGCGTGCTCGGTATTGATGAAAAAAGCGCAAAAGCGTACGCCGTGTGGCACGGAAGCAGCGGGGAAGCGAAAATCACCGAAGCCGCATGGGAAGATGGGGATATATTGATGGACGTACTGCAAAGGATATTTGAAAACGCACGTACTGAAAGGATTGACGCTGTGCTGCCAATGAAGGCCGTTGAGCTTTTCCCGACAGCACAAATACAGGACTTCGGCATGTCCCGCGTGATAGATATGCAAGCCCTGATGCAAAGGATGAGAGTGAGCGCGGACGTTAGGATAAAGATGAAGGTGGGTATTTACGACGGACTGCTCAGGTGGAACGACGGAGTGTTCCAGCTGGTGTGCAGCAATGGCAGAGCGGCGATACGAAGGGTTGAAGGGCGCGCCGCTTTCGAGTGCGGCATCGAAGGATGGGCGCAGCTCCTGTGCGGGTACGCAAAGCCGTCGGAGCTTATCGGAAAAGGCAAAGCAGCGGAGAACGAGCACGGCGCGGCGGAAGTTCTGGACAAAATATTTCCGAAAAAGCCATGCACGTGCTTCGAAACATATTAGAATTGCCGAAGCGCACAGCTTGCGGGGAAAAAAGACGCTTTGCACACGCATGAAAATGTATTAAAATAAATGATGTTGCGTGGGACATTGCCGGGGAAAATAGGAAAATGGCGGAAATCTTTTAGCAAGAACGAAGGTTTTGCCGCTTTATGGTAAAAGATCTCGATATGTACGAAAAAGAACGGGTGAAGGCATGTTAGAGATATGGGCGTTCCCCATAGGGATCGCACTGGCAGTGCTGCAATATTTCCTGCTGACGGCCATGACAAAGGGAATAACCGTCGGTAAGATGCGGCCTGCCATGGCCGCCCTGATGATCATTGCTAAACTGGCACTCCTATTTTTCACCCTGTTTGGGCTTGCAGCGATTTCCAGTGTGCATATGCTGTGGGCGGCAGGCGGCATGGTGGCAGTCGCCTTTGCCATAATGATAAGGGGTTTCATCAAACTGAAAGCGCAAAAGGGGCGGTAAGTAACGCATGGAGAAAATCAAAGACGCCCTTGTAATCAAAAAATACACGATATCCTGGCTGGGCAATTTCCAAATAAGCGAGACCGTCCTGGTCGCGTGGATGGTCATTGGAATACTTCTGGTGGCTGCGCTCGTTTTCAGGCTGCTGGTATTCCCAAGATTCAAGCAGAAGCCCAAGGGACTCCAGAACTTCATCGAGCTGATCGTAGAGGGAGCGTATAACTTCGCCGTGAACCGCGTGGGCAAATTCGGGGAAGGCGCAGGCGCGTATGTGCTGACGATAGGGGCGTTCCTCATCACTGCAGGTTTGGTTGAAATGCTCGGCTTCAAGCCCCCTATGGCCAACATCGGCTTCACCGGAACGCTCGCGATAATGTCGTTTATCCTGATCAATTATTACGGGATAAAGAAAAAAGGACTTATAGGGAGGATAAAATCATGGGGCCGTCCAAGGGCTTTCATAGCCCCGATGAGATTCATCGTAGAAGCTGTGCTGCCGGTATCGCTGGCCTGCCGTCTTTTTGGCAACGTGCTTGGCGGCCTCATCGTGATGGACCTCATTTATGCTGTGATGGCGTATGTCGCGCCGGCTTTTCTCGCTATATACTTCAACCTTTTCCACATCATGATACAGTCGTATATATTCCTCAACCTGACCCTGACGTTTGCCGGGGAGGTCATGGAATGATATATACAAACGCTATTAAATCAATTGGAGGTGCTTGAAAAATGGATCCATCAGGACTTATCGCAATCGGCGCGGCACTGGCAGTGATGACGGGCATGGCTGCAGGCATCGGCATGGGGCTTGCCACGAGCAAAGCAGTGGAAGCTGTGGCAAGGCAGCCGGAGGCCAGCGGTAAAATCAACTCCATCCTGATACTCGGACTTGCGATCACCGAATCTACGGCAATTTACGGCTTCGTCATCGCGATACTGCTGGCACTGAAGTAGGCCAAAAAGTTACCGAAAGAAGGTTGGGGCATGGAATTCAACTGGATAGAGATGCTCATTCACGCGGGCAACACGATAATCCTTTTTGTCCTTCTGCGGTTGCTCGTTTACAAACCCGTCGTGAAGTTCATGAGAAGCCGTTCGGAGCGCGTCAAAGCGCAGCAGGATGAGGCGGAGCAGGCGGTCAAATCGGCAAAGCAGATGCTGGAAGAGTCCGAGATAGCCCTTGAAGAGGCGCGCAAACAGGCGGCAGAGATAATCCGCAGCTCGAGTGAACATGCCCACCTGAGAGGGGAAGAGATCGTCCTGCAGGCGAACGAAGAGGCGGACGAAGCGATCGAACGGGCACGAAGGGAACTGGAGAAGGAAAAGAAATACGCATTGCAGGACATGCGGGAGGATATCATTGACCTTTCGGTAAAAATGGCTTCCAAGGTTTTACGCCGCGAACTGAAGAAGGAGGACAATGAAAAGCTCGTAAGCGAGTTTTTCAAGAAGGTGAACTAATATGGCGCGAGATGACAAACTGATCGTATCCAAGAATTTTGACAAGACGGCGATAGCTGACATCATAGAACGTTTCAAAAAGATGCTGGGCAGGGACATCTCCTTTACAATTGAGAAGAAGCCCGATATAGTCGGCGGCTTCATCGCCATCGTGGACGATGTGACGTTCGATGGGAGCATGCTGGCAAAGCTGGAGAGCCAGAAGGCGATGTACCCTGCCTTGAACGCGCCGCAGAGGAAAAGGGCGCTCCCCGAAGTGAAGGATGCGGTCAAAAAGGAGTATTTCGAGGATTTCATCAAACAGCAGGCCGCTAAAATTGATCTGGGCCCGCAGATATACTCTTCCGGAAGGGTAAGGGCATCCAGCGACGGCATAGTGCAGATCGAGGGGCTTGCGGGATGCCGGTACGGCGAACTCGTCCTTTTTGAAAACGATATATACGGAATGGCGTTCAACCTTGAATCGGGCTTTGTGGGCGCGGTGCTGCTGGCGGACGCGGAACTCATCAAGGAAGGGGCCGCGGTGAAACGCACGGGCATGTTAGTGGAAGTGCCCGTCGGGGAAACGCTGCTGGGAAGGGTGGTCAGCCCGCTGGGCCAGCCGCTGGACGGCAAAGGCAGGATACTTGTGGACAAGAAGCGCAAGATAGAGATGGAAGCCCCCGGAATAATAGACCGGGAGCCGGTCAGCGTGCCACTGCAGACGGGGCTTCTGGCAATAGACTCTATGATACCCATCGGCAGGGGGCAGCGGGAACTGATAATCGGCGATCGGCAGACGGGCAAGACCGCCATAGTCGTGGACACGATACTGAACCAGAAGCACTCAGGCGTCATATGTATCTACGTGGCTATTGGGCAGAAGGCCTCCACGGTATCCCAGGTGGTAAAGACGCTGACGGACGCGGGAGCCATGGACTACACCATCATTGTTTCTGCGACGGCAAGCGACAGCACGCCGCTGCAATATATCGCTCCTTATGCAGGCTGTACAATGGCCGAGGAATTCATGTATGGCGGCAGGGACGTGCTGGTCATCTATGACGACCTTTCCAAGCATGCGGTGGCTTACCGCACGATATCCCTGCTGATGCGCAGGCCTCCGGGTAGGGAAGCATACCCCGGAGACGTATTTTACCTGCACTCGCGGCTGCTCGAGAGGGCGGCAAAACTCAAAAAAGAGCATGGAGGCGGCTCCATGACGGCGCTGCCCATCGTAGAGACGCAGGCGGGGGACATATCGGCTTATATCCCCACTAATGTCATCTCCATCACAGACGGCCAGATATACCTTGAGAGCGAGCTTTTTTATTCCGGCATACGCCCGGCTGTAAACGTCGGCCTTTCTGTCTCCCGCGTAGGGAGCTCGGCCCAGACGCTGGCGATGAAGAAAGTTTCGTCGCGGCTTCGCATGGAGCTGGCGCAGTACCGGGAGCTGGCCGTATTTTCGCAGTTCAGCTCGGACCTGGACGCTTCGGCAAAAGAGATGCTGGCGCAGGGGGAAAAGCTGACGGAGACGCTCAAACAGGTACAGTATACCCCGCTTCCCATGGCGCACCAGGTGATAATGCTTTATGTGGTCACAAAAAAATACCTGATAAAGATGCCGGGTAAATACGTAAGGATGTTCCATTCGCGGTTCATTGACTATATGGAGACCAACTACCCTGATGTCATAAGATACATAAATGAGCGGGGAGATTTCACTGAAGACCTGATGCAAAAAGTTGACCAGGCCGCAGCCGGCTTTAAACAGGCATTCATAAAGGAATTTGACATAGAGGAGCATTAAATGCGCGAACAGAGCGAGATAAAAGCGCGGATAAGGACGGTAGCCCAGACGCGCAAGATAACCAAGGCCATGTATATGATTTCCACGTCGAAAATGAAGCGGGCGCTTGCGATGTACGAGTCCAACTCGGCTTACTACGGAAGGGTAAGGGCGGCAATCAAGGACATCCTGCTGCATTCGAACGATATAAAGCACCCGTTTTTGGATAAAGGGGAAGAAGACAGGGCGGCCTATATAGTGATCGCCGGAGACAAAGGGCTGGCGGGAAGCTACAACGATGATGTATGCGCGCTCGCGCTCTCCGGGATCAAGGCCAAACCGCAGGCAAACATCGTAACAGTAGGACAGGAAGCCCGCGTATATTTTGAAAAACGCGGCTATATGGTAGACGTAGAGTTCCTGCATGTTGCGCAGAACCCCACGCTTTACAACGCAAGGAATATAGCCGAGAACATAATAGAAGTTTACAGACAGAACATTATAGACGAGCTTTACATCGCATACACCCGGTTCCACTCGACTACGAAACGGGAGCCGAGGATGGTGCGGCTGCTTCCAGTGGAGCTGCCCGACCTGGCTGCCGTCGAGCTGGAATTCGAGTATACGACGGAGATCTCCTACCTGCCATCGCGGGCATCTGTGCTGGACAAACTTATACCGCAGTACCTGATCGGATACGTTTTCGGGGCGCTGACGCACAGCTTTGCAAGCGAGCATTCGGCGCGCATGCTGGCGATGGAATCCGCCACGAACAACGCGGAGGATATGCTGGAAACGCTTCAACTGGAATACAACCGCGCGAGGCAGATGGCTATCACGCAGGAGCTTCAGGAGATAGTGGCGGGGACTGAGGCGCTGGGCGGCTTCCAGATCAAAAAAATCTTTTCGGGAAATTTGAGGTAGCATTTTTATGGCATATAAGGAGAAAAGCATGCAGAAGAACGCCGAACCCTCTTTGGGTGAATTGATAAGGATCACCGGGCCAGTACTCGACGTGCGTTTCGAACACGGGAATCTGCCCGAGATACAGCATGCGCTCATCACCGAATGTGATGGGAGAAGAGTATGGATGGAAGTATCCCAGCATATCGGCGACGACGTCGTACGCTGCGTTGCGCTTAGCACTACCGAAGGAATGTACTGCGGCATGAAGGTGGCGGACACCGGCAGGCAGATAACGATAGGAGTAGGCAAATCCATACTGGGAAGGGCAGTCAACGCGCTGGGCGAGCCGATTGATGGAAAAGGGCCCATCGAAGCGGAATATTATCTGCCCATCCACCGGAAACCGCCCGCGCTGGAGGAATTGATGCCCACGGCAGAGATTTTCGAGACGGGAATAAAGGTGATAGACCTTCTCGCACCCTATCCCAAAGGCGGGAAGATAGGCCTTTTTGGCGGCGCGGGAGTGGGCAAAACGGTGCTCATCATGGAACTTATCCGCAATGTCGCTACGGAGCATGGGGGATATTCCATCTTTGCGGGAGTCGGGGAGCGCAGCCGCGAGGGCAACGAGCTGCTGAACTCCATGCAGGAATCCGGCGTACTGTCCAAAGCCGCCCTCGTTTTCGGGGAAATGAACGAACCGCCGGGGGCGCGCATAAGCGCGGCTTTCACCGGACTGACCATGGCGGAATACCTGAGGGACGAACAGAAGCAGGATGTGCTGCTATTCATAGACAACATCTTCCGCTTTATACAGGCGGGGCTTGAAGTGTCCACGCTGCTTGGACGGATGCCTTCCGCCGTAGGGTACCAGCCCACGCTGGCGCTTGAAGTGGGCATGCTGCAGGAGCGCATCACATCTACGAAGACGGGTTCCATCACGTCCGTGCAGGCCATTTACGTTCCTGCCGATGACTTGACAGACCCTGCTCCCGCGGCGGTATTCTCCCACCTTGACGCGACGACGGTGCTTTCGAGGCAGATCGCCGAAATGGCCATCTACCCGGCGGTGAACCCGCTGGACTCGGGCTCCAGGATATTGGACCCGCGCATAGTGGGGGAGGAGCACTACGATGTCGCACGACAGGTCCAGGAGATACTGCAAAGGTATAAAGAGCTGCAGGATATCATAGCGATCCTCGGCATGGACGAGCTTTCCGAGGAGGACAAGCGTATAGTGCACAGGGCAAGGAGGATACAGAGGTTCCTCTCGCAGCCGTTCTTTGTAGCCGAGGTGTTCAGCGGGGTGCCCGGACAATATGTGACGCTGAAGGAAACCATACAAAGCTTCAAGGCCATCACAGAGGGCGAAGTTGACGGCCTTCCCGAATCGGCTTTTTACATGGTGGGAGACCTTGAACAGGCGAGGGAAAAGGCAGGCCAGCTGAAGTGAGGCGATAAAAAATGTCTACATACAGACTGGATATACTCACGCCTGAAAGGAAGTTCTTTTCGGGCGATGTGGAGGCGCTCATTTATCACATCGCAGACGGCGAAATATGCATCCTGAAAGGTCACATGCCTATGGTGACAGCGCTGGAAATAGGCGCGATACGCATCAAACAGGGTGGAAAATGGCGCGAGGCGGCGGCTTCGGAGGGCTTTGTGGAAGTGCGCCCTGACCAGACGCTGATCTTTGCGCAGGCGGTGGAATGGCCGGAGGAGATAGACGTCAGGAGGGCGAAGGCCGCTTTGGAGATGGCGGAGGAGCAGCTCCGCCAGAAAAAGAGCATGTTAGAATACAGGCAGTCGGAGATATCGCTGGCAAGGGCAATGGCGCGGCTGAGGGTAACAAATCAAAATACTAAAGATTATGATTAATGAGTAAACAAAAAAGGGCGGAAGCCCTTTTTTATATTGGGAGAGGGGCTGCGCCCCCCTTCCCAACCTTCCCCCGTCTTGCCCTGCCTGTGCTGCGGGTATTTGGGAAAGGGGCAGGTGAGCGGTTAAAGAGCGTCAAGGGAGAGGCTACGGAGCGTTATTAAGCGTCAGAGGAGATTTGGGTCATTTCTATAGGGTTTTACGCCTG
>JAUYED010000030.1 GCA_030691525.1 Bacillota bacterium
GACTATTTTTATATTAGATATTAACAGGATTCGGGAATGTTCTGAAGCGATTTCAGATATCCATTAAACGAGATCTGAAAAGGCAGGCCGAATGGTTTTGGTCACTGGTAGCTGAAAACCAGATCAAAAGTAAAAAAGGTCGGTTAAGATTTGAAAGAAAGAACTGCAAAGATACACAATAAAATCAAATTTATCAAACAAAGAAAACTGCCTATAATAATGCTAACGATAGTGGGAATGCTTGTCGCTCTCATTCTTGCCGGCGGCATCACAATATGCTCTTACCTTGAAAAATTCAATAAAATAAATTATGAAAATCTCGAAGTTGCGGACAAAAATGAAGATTTTATCAAACTGCAGAATGAGATCCACAATTCTGGCCTGGCCATTGATGAAAATGAAATCAAGGAAAATATCAATAGCGAGCCGACCTATGTGCCCGTAAAGCTCGTGCCATTGAATAAAATAAGCCCGGATATCGACAACATTCTTTTATTGGGTTTGGATGTGCTTGAAGAGGATTCTGACAACGGCAGGAGCGATGTGATGATAATTGCCTCTATTGATCACGAAAACAAAAAGTTTAAGCTTGCGTCTATATTGAGAGACTGCTATGTGGAGATCCCCGGCCATAAAAAGAACAGAATAAATGCTGCGTATACATTTGGCGGGGCTGCGCTGGCTATAAATACAGTGAATCTCAATTTTTCGACCGATATACAGAAATATATCAAGGTTGATTTTTTTGGAATAGCTAAAATAATTGACGCTCTGGGCGGAGTTCGCATTGGCGATATATCCAAAAGCGAAGCGGAGCAGATACGGATATATGCGGCTGGCAAGAGCGATGTCAAAGCCGGACAAAATGTGCTTTTAAACGGAAAAGAAGCTGTGGCCTACGCGAGAATAAGGCATATTGACAGTGATTTCAAACGCACGGACAGGCAGCGCGAAGTATTCCAGGGGATGATAGACAAGATTTTCAGCATGAGTCTGAGCATGGCCATTTCGAAACTGGATGTCATACTGCCTAACCTGACAACAAACCTGACCAAAGATGAGCTGATATCTATTGCGTGGGAAGTACTGACAGAAAAATATGATAAGAGTGCCGGACAGTTCAGGATCCCTGTTGAGAACAGCTATGAATTCGCCACCATCAACGGCGCCGATGTGATAATACCGGATCTGAAAAAGAATACGGAAGCGCTGATGGGATTCATATACGGGGATACAGGAAACTGAGCACAATTTACAATTCGGGGAATGGCAGAGACAGGGCGTTGGAGAAGTTATAAAGCAGTTATAGAGTGTCAGAGGAGATAAGGGTCATTTCTATAGGATAAAGACGATCTTAACCTGCATATATATTCCCGCAGGAGGGATTTGGAATGAGCTATATGAATAAGAAAATCTCCTTAAATATGTCATAGAACATAGTGGATATGTTATAATCATTTGGAAATGACATCCTGCTGCCAAGGAGGTTAAACATAAATGGCAAGAAGAGCACTGTTATATTTTATTGCAACGATAATATCAGCAACACTGTGCGCATGTGGGCCGATGCCGGAGCAAAGCCCGGCTTCGCCTGCGAGCGAAGAGCCGGCAATCAATGATTACCCTGTGCCGGACGAAAACGAGTACGTGCAGCTTTACAGCGGGCGGATATATTATTCGGCGGGTGGAATACTTTCTTCCATGCTGGAGGACGGCAGCGATTATAAGATGGTATGCAGCGGGGCCAAAGAGCTGAAAACCATCAACGGACAGCTGTACTGCTATATCAGCGGATCCCAGGTACCAAGAAAAATAACTCCGGATGGAAGAACGGCGGCTTTGCCTGTGAGCGGTGCGGACAGGACGGTGGAGATATCGGGCGGGTACATATACTATGTGGAAGCTCAGGAAAACAGTTTGTATTCACTGAAGAGAATTGATATGCAGGGCAGCAGCCCGATAGCGATCAAAACGGACAGTTTGAGCTACGAAGCAAAACTGTCCGGAGGGTATCTTTTCTATACCTGCGAAGTAGCAAAGAAACAGAAAAATGGCCTATATGAATCGGCATATATCCAGCTGATGAGGAGCCAGCCGGATGGCAGCGAGGAAACGATGATTGACGAGGGCGAGATCGTGAATCTTCAGACAGCGGGGGGAGCATTAGTATACCAGAAGGGGGTCTCGTGGGAAAAAGCTGTCGTATTCTGGAGCTATGACATCCAAAGCGGGGAAAGGGATATGCTCTTTTCCACGAAGAGCAGGGAGATCGAATCCATAACAGCAGAATTTACCGGCATGAAGGACGGGTGGGCATATTTCGTACTGAACGGGGGAAACAAGCCCGTATTATACCGCAAACAGCCGGGGAGCTTTGAAGGGGAAGTCGTCTGGGATACGGCGAAAGCAAATTCTCCAAGGTTGATCCATGTGGACCTGGAAAACGGCTGGCTGTATTACGCCGCGGTGAACTATGCGCGGCCTTCCAACCTGCCTGTATATTATGAGGGCGGAGACGTAGCGGAACTGCGCTACCTATACCGCAGCAGGATAGACGGCACGGAGAAAATGGAGATCTATAACTACACAGCAAGGTCTGTTGCCGGTATAGGCGAATGGATATACTTCACCGGGCCTGATTCCTCATTGGAAGCTATCTATCTTATGAGGTTCAACCTGAGGACGAAGAGCATGGAGCTCCTTGAAAACGGGCGCGTGAAGGGGACGGGGAATCTGATCGTGCCGCAGGGAGGCGGACTGAAATAAAGGATTGATAAGAGTTGATATGAGATAATACTGATATAATACGCATAGAATAATGATAAAGCCGCCCTTTAGGGCGGCTTTAATGATTGGATTATTGAATATTTTAACACTATTTATACAGAATTTCGACATTTATGGTATAATGCGGGTATTGAAGCCATTCTTTACAGGAAAAGAGAGGATGCGAGATGCGGTTTTCCAAAGAATATGACAGCGCGGCGAAGCGCTGGAACGTATCATTATCCGGGGAAGTGGATGCGGCCTATGCGGAAGAGATGAAGAGGGAATTGCTGAGTATGATAGAGGAAAAGCCCGCGGACATCATGCTTGACTGCGCTTTATTATCTTACCTGGACAGCAGCGGCCTCGGCGTGCTCATAGGCACGCTGAAAAAAGCGAAGGAAAAAGGGAACAAGGTAGTGATCAAAAACCTCAAGCCGCATATCGGCAGGATCTTTGCCATCACCAAGCTGGATACGCTTTTTTCCATCGAGGTGAGCAAAGGATGAAAGAGGAAGTCCGGGTCACTTTCCCTGCCGAATCCGAATACCTTACCGCCATACGGCTTCTTTCCTCTGCGGTGGCCACGAAGGGCGGATTCGATGTGGACAGCATCGAGGATATAAGACTCTGTGCTTCGGAGGCCTGCCTTCTGCTCATTGAACAAAACCATGCTTATGAAGCGATAGAAATGAAGCTGCGGCTTTCGCGTGAGGGGATAGAAATATGCGCGGAAGGGAAGGGCGTCTGTGAAAAGAAGCCCTCGGCCGCCGGCGAAAACGAGGAATTAAGCGAACAAATCCTTGAGGAGCTGACAGACTTGCTTGAGATCAGCCGTAATGACGGAGTCATCAAAAGCGTAAGATTTACGATAAAATCTGCATGAGGTGCATGACCGCTTTGTATGAGAATACGAAAGAGCTGGATGAAGAAAAGCTGAAACTTTATTGCAGGGACAGGGACATAGGGCTTCGCAACGAGCTGGCGGAGCGGTATTTCTACATCGCCGAAATACTCGCAAAGAAATTCCTTTACCGTGGCGTAGAATATGACGACCTGCTGCAGGTGGCTTCACTCGCCCTGATAAAAGCGCTGGAGAGGTTCGAGTGCGACAAAGGGTATAAATTTTCCAGTTATGCTACGCCTACGATCATCGGGGAAATAAAAAACTACTTCAGGGACAGCACGCGGACCCTCCGGATATCCCGGCGGGACAGCGAGATGATCAAACGCATGGAAAACGCCAAAGCCGCCCTTTCGGCGCACTTAGGAAGGGCGCCGCTGCCGAGGGAGGTAGCGGGCGGGATGGAACTGCCGGTTGAAAAGGTGCTGGAGCTGATGGAAAAGCAATCGGCGTCATATACCATCTCACTCGAAAAATTCATTGACAGTGACGAAGAAACAGAACTTTTTGAAGTCCTCGGAGTGACGGAAAAAGAGTATGTGAGGATAGAGGATAGCCAGTTCCTGCGCAAATCGTTCGAAAGCATGACAGAGATCGAAAAAAAGGTGATCCGGCTCCGGTTCGCAAAAGGGATGAGCCAGCGCAAAGCGGCGCACATGCTCGGGGTATCTCAGATGTATGTTTCACGGCTTGAGAAGAAGATAGTCGAAAAGTTCAGGCGGAACATGGACAAAGTCTGATTTTTTAGAGAAAGGAGCCTGGTTTAAAAGGGTTTGTGCTTACCTTCATGAATTGACTCTTTACACTCATACTTAATGGTTTCACAGGCCTTATAAACGTTTATGAATAATTATAAATCATTATTCAGACGGTGCAGGCAATGAGTGAACAGGTATTTGCAGTAATAAACAGAGCAGAAGAAAAAAGAGAGGCAGTAAGCGCCCTCTGTTCATTTGTAATGCAGCATTATAAGATCGGCGAGGAGAAAACGTTTTACCTCAAGCTGGTGCTGAATGAGCTGATAGACAATTCCTTAAGGTGCCAGTCCGGATGCAGCCAGGTAAGAACGGTTGCCGAAATCAAACTCAGCCCGTTTACCAGGGGGGTAAATATCACCATATCCGATTCGGGCGCTGGCTTCAACCCGAAGGAAACTCTCAAACGGCTGAAAGAGGATATTGAAAGCTGTTTGGAATGCGGGCGCGGCCTCCTGCTCGTCAGAGAGATTTCCCGGAGCATGAAGTTTAACAAAAGAGGAAACCGCGTCTCTGTAGATATGAAATTATGATACGTCATAAATAGATGCGTTCGAACAATAAATTCCTCTGTATTCTTAGAGGATTTATTTTTTGTATGCAGAAATAGTAAGGGAAAAACATTTATCTTTGGGGAGCCCGAAAAAATGACTAAGAAGATACGCATAAGGCCGCGCTTTTATTTCATTGTGATCGTTGTTTCCGCCCTTCTCATAGGGCTCGGCGTGATACTTCTTCAAGGGCCTTCGGAAGTATACGCACAGGCGGGGAGCATCACTTTTGAAAAAGAGACCGACGCAGTGGTCATGCGTGATGAGCGTATCGTAAGGACGGAAAACTACGGAAAAACCGTGTTCGCTGTCTCTGAAGGAGAAAAAGTGGAGCAGGGCGTAAAGGTAGCTGACGTTTATAAGTGGGGCTACAACGAAAATTCGCTCAAAGACCTGATGGATATCCAACAGAAAATAAAGGATTATCAGGAAAATAACATCCTGAGGGATATCCTCGACAAAGACCTTGACGGCATCAACAGCAAGATCAGCGAGAATGAGGATGAAATGGCCTCCATTGTAAGCGGCAAGCAAAGGGGAGACCTTCTCGGCCTCCAGCGCGGGCTGGAAGCCCTGATGCTCCAGAGGCGGGCTTATCTGAAGAAAACGGTCAAAGCGGACGAGGAACTGACCGGCCTATATAATCAGGAAGACGAGCTGCTGCGCCGGATAGATTCCTGGAAAATAGAGATACTGGCCGATGCGCCGGGGATCGCAAGCTTTTATCTTGACGGCTGCGAAGACCTGCTGCGGCTTGAAAACATGGAAAAAGTGACCTATGCAGACCTGAAAAATATAATAAAAGGGCTCGGGAAAAGCCAGTCCAAGGAAACCGCGTCCCTGAAGCCGCTCTACCGGCTGGTCAACGACGGGAAATGGTACTGCCTGCTCCTTTCGCAGGGAGAGGCGCTGAGTGCGCTTCGCCCCGATACCGTGCTTGATGTGAACTTCGAGGGGTTTTATGAGAAGACGTACGAGGCAAAGGTAACGGCTGTCCGGGAAATGGAGGACGGGGCGTGGATAACCATATTGGAAATAAACGATGCGATAGGCTCCATGCTCGACGTACGGCGCGTCAAAGCGCATCTCAGGACGGATTTTTCCGGCATAATGATCCCGTTTTCGGCTGTGAAAACGCAGGACGGCAAGGAAGGCGTTTACCTTATTGACGGAAACTCCAAGAGGTTCGTGATCGTGGACGTGCTTGCAAAGGACGGCGAAAACTGCATCATAAGGCCAAGGTACGCAGGAGACGATATCCCTGTCAACCAGAAAATATCGCTGAAGTGAAACGGGTAATAAAAATGGATCCTTTAGAGGAACGCATCAAACAGGTGCGCGGGAAAATAGAAAAAGCCGCAAAAAGAGCGGGAAGGAACGCGGAAGAAATCACCCTGGTCGCAGTGACTAAAACCGTGCCCGATGAGGCCATCGCGCGAGCTGCAGGATATGGGATAGAACATATGGGCGAGAACCGCGTCCAGGAATTATTGCAGAAAATCGTGTATAATAATGTCATAAAATGGCACTTTATTGGACATTTACAAACAAATAAGGTAAAATACATCATTGGAAAAGTATTTCTTATTCACTCGCTGGATAGGCTCGAGTTGGCGGAAGAAATACAGGATCGCAGCAATAAGGCCGGCCTGGTCACGCCGGTGCTGATCCAGGTCAATATTGCAGGCGAAAAAACAAAGAGCGGGATCTGTGAGGCATCGGTGCTCGGTTTGGCCGAAGCAGTCTCACAGATGCCAAATATTTCGTTACAGGGGCTGATGACTATTCCGCCCTGGTGCGAAGACCCGGAGGAAGCGAGAGCATATTTCAGGAGATTGAGAGAGATACGGGACGAAATAGCCGCCAGAAAATTGAAAAATGCCGATATGAAACATCTTTCGATGGGAATGTCGGGGGATTTTGAAACGGCCATAGAAGAAGGGGCTACGATCGTCAGAATAGGCACCGCAATATTTGGAAGCCGCAGCAGCAAGGCGTAGAACTATTGGGGAGGTATTATAATGGCAAAGATACTCAACAAGATTCTGGACTATATCGGCCTGGAAGAAGTGCCTGCCGAAGTGGAACAATATAACGAAGAAGAGGCGTACACCGAAGAGGAGCACGAATTGGAAGAGTCGTCCAACTTTTTCAATAAGAAACGCGGGAAAGTCGTAGACATCGCATCTGCAAACAGGTTCAAAGTGATCGTTTCGCAGCCCATGTCGTATGACGAGACGCAGACTATCATTGACAACCTCCGGCTGCGCAAGCCCGTAATCGTCAACCTCGAAATGCTTGAGGTGGATACTGCTCAGAGGGTCCTCGATTTTGCAAGCGGCGCAGTTTATGCCCTGCGTGGAAACATACAGAAAATCAGCAAGGGCATTTTCGTACTGGTGCCCAGCAATGTGGATATTCTGGGAAATGTGGCGGACGATCATAAAAACAGAGGGTTCTATAACGTTGAAGACAAGTGCGACAGGTGAACTATCGCTGCAACTCACTGCGCATCGTAGGCTGAACCACTTGTCATCGGTTTTGAAAGGCGCCTAGCGCCTTTCATTTTTAAAGCAAGGGGGATACTTATGCCTGTATCCACAAAGGATATAATTGACAAGGTATTTAAAACTGCGAGCAAGGGGTATAACAAGGACGAGGTTGATGCATTCCTTGACGAGATCATCGAGGAATTCAACCTTATGTCCCATAAAATCGAAGCAATAGAAAACCAACTGGCCATGCAGAAGGAAAAAGAGGCGATGAGAGGCCAGCCGGACGGCGAGTATGCAAGGACTATCACAGATGCGCAGAAGAAGGCCTATGAGATACTCGAAGAAGCAAAAAGCCGTGCAGAGGCGCTCAGCCGGAACACAGAGAGCAGCATCGGAGCCGCTGGCGTAGCAGCCGACAGTTCCTTATATGAAGAAGCTGTCCAGACGCTGCAGGCCGAAGTTGGTGCTTTGCACGAAAAGCTGGAGTACATTCAGGAGAGGGTCCAGTCTTTTGTGCTCGAAATGAATATGCTCCTAGATGAATTTTATTCTTCAAGGCTGCATGATACGCATTTACGCCAAATGGGCGAAGAAGATTCGGCCCGCGAAAGCAAGCCGGAGGCGGCAAAGCAGAGCTTTGAAGCCGCGCCCGGGGAAAGCACCGCTCCTGATTCCGAAGATAAATTTTCCTTTGATAATTTTGAGAAGGATTTTGCACAGTATAAAGACAAGGCCAAAGAAGCCCTTCTGAGCAATACTGATGCTCCCATCGTGCCCGATGCGCTCGGAAGCGCACCGGTCGAAGCTGCTGAGGCGGACAAGGTGCCGGCAGACCAGGCGGAACAACGGCTGAAAGAGGACGATCTTTACTCGCTTGAATCCCGCGCTGATTTAACAGGGAACGTACAGGCTCGTAAGGTGGATCAACCCAAGGTGATACAGCAGACAAAGCCGGAAAATGATGCAGGCAAGCCCAAATCGTTCTCGTTCACATTTTCAAGCAAGCCCAAAAAGGAAAAGGCGGCGGAAAGTAGCCTGCCAACGCCGCAGCAAACTGCATCCGCCGGCAGAATCATCACGAGAAAACTGACGGTGCTGGCTCCTCTTGAGATCGCGGAGAGAAAGCCGAGGCCGAAGCCCTCACAGGAAAGCATGAAGGCGGACATAGAGTATATCATACCGCGTAAAAAAAGAAGGCAGTAATGCTCTTATAAAATGCGCCCTGCAACACAGGGTGCATTTTTTTTGTTGTGCCGCAACTTACAATTTACAATTTACAATTCGGGGACGGATTGAGAAATAAGAGAGGCGGTTATGGAGCGGGTTATATAGCGGTTATTAAACGGCAGAGGAGATTCGGGTCATTTCTATAGGGTTTTACGCCTGCGGCTGGCGGTACTTTTGGGTATTGGGAGAGGGGTTCTGCCCCTCTTCCCAAGCCCCCACCCCGAATCGGTATGTTACATCGCTTCAGAGTAATGATGAAAAAGAGTGCGGGGCGCTGGGGCGGTACCGGCTGGCGCACCTTTTTGTGCTTGCCGCTAAAGCCCCAGACCCCACTGGATATAGTACGGGTATATGAAGCCACCCACCCCTATCCTCCCGTTGCGGGGCTAGAGGTTGGCGGAGTTTAAGTTTAACGGGAGGAGCGTTTTGTTTTGGGGGTCGGCTCAGATTGTGCCTTTCGTCCATTTGGGACTACAGGCGCAATAATTCACCGAAACCCGTCGGGTATTGTGTTCTTATTAGTTGAGGGAAAAGGGCATGGGAGAGGTTATAGAGCGGTTATA
>JAUYED010000035.1 GCA_030691525.1 Bacillota bacterium
ATTTCTGTTGATGGTATAGGATTATCAACCTTTGCACATCCAACAGACGCTAGTACGATTAAAAGAACAAGAGTAATAGAGATAATAGAAAACTTCATTTTCTCCTCCATTAACGATCATAATTTTGAATTTATAAAGTCCGCTATCTCTTTCCATGCTTCCCTGCTTTCAGGAAGTGCCCTGCCCACGATGGGAAAAGTATGAAACATCCCTTTCCACACCTGCACCTGTACATCTACCCCCTGGGAATATGCTTTTTCGCCCACCATCAATGAGTCCGAAAGCAGTATCTCGTTTTCCCCGACACAGATCAGCAGCGGCGGGAACCCCGAATAATCGCCAAACGCAGGCGAAATGTAAGGGTCTTTCAAGTCGTGATCATGCGCGTAATAGTTTGCGATCCTCACGTGGCCTTTGGAGAATACGGGGTCTATTCCCGCTTTTGTGATATGGCTTTCACCTGAACCGGTCAAGTCGGTCGCAGGCGAAAGGACCACGACGGCTGCGGGAAGGGGTTCTTTGTCGTCTTTAAGCTTCAGGCACAAAGAAAGGCAAAGCCCTCCGCCCGCCGAATCGCCGAAAAAGACGATATTGGAAGCGGATATGCCCAGTTTCAGCAGCCCCCGGTATGCCGTATATGCATCGTCCAGAGCCGCAGGGAATGGATGCTCGGGCGCAAGCCTGTAATCTACCGTAAGCGTTCTAAACCCTGTCGCCCCTGCTACCCTTATTCCCGCTAAATGGCAATACGGGCCGTTGCCTATGACATATCCCCCGCCATGAAGGCATAAAATGGCCTTGTCCTCTTTCGCGCCCTCGGGGCAGATCCATTCGCAGCGGACGTCTTCGAAGTATACTTCCTGCATGCTCACACCTCTGTGGGCGAGTTTAAACTTAGCCAGCTTCTCTGCTTGTTTTCTCATCTTAGCATAGTCTTCCAGGTTGATATCAAATTTAAAAGAATTGATCATTCTTCCGGCAAAGGATGGCTTGTCATTCATGACCTTAAGCCATTTTTCGGCAGCCGTGTTGTGATCTGTCATGATACATTTTTCCCCCTCAACAACTTCCTGGTATATCAAATGGGCTTGTGCTTGAATGTATTTGTATTTCACCTTGATTATAACCGGAAATGAAGAGAATCTCCACTTTATGGTACAAGCTCCGGATAAAAAAACCGCCGGGAAATAAGAGCCCAGCGGTTTCTTGCGATCAAACAAATTTGATGTTTTTCCCATCGTCTTATTTTTGGGATACCCTCATACATTCTGCTCCGCCAAAGCCGTCTCTTCTTCTTCCTCCGATTCCCGCGAAAGCTCCAGCGAATAGGCCCTCTGCCTTTGCCTTGCTATCACATCGCGGTAAATGCGCTCCATTTTTTCGACCGAGATCTTGACGCTGTACTGCTTTACGCTTTCGAGGTATTTCTTGGAAAGCTCCGCTTTCTCTTCGGGATGCTCTATCCAGTATTCGATCTTTTTCGTCAGGTCTTTATAGTCCTTGTTTCTGAAAAGGCTGCGCTCATCCAGCGCAAACTGCTTCGTCGCAGAGAGCCGCGAATCCGATATGACAGGCACGAGGCCGCATGCAAACGCCTCTATGCAGGATATCGCCTCTATCTCCACCTCTGAAGCGTGCACATAAAGGTCGCACTGGTTCATGAGGCGGGCAAGCTCTTCCTTCTTGTAGTAGCCGAATATCGGCTTGTTTTTCAGCTTCGACCCTATCCTTTCGTACATCTTCTGCTTCGGGCCTTTGCCGGGAAAAATGAGCTGTATACTGTCGCTGTATTTTGAGCGGATCACCGCCCGGATGATGAGGTCCTGCCGTTTCTCCGCGGAGAGCCGGCCAACCATCATTATGACGAACTTGTCCTTCCACTCCAGTGGCTTTTCAACATCCATCGGCTGGAACGTTTCTCCAACGCCGTTGGAGATGACGTAAAGGCGCTGCTTGTAGCCGTGGGCGTGGAGCTGGCCTGCGATGAATTCGGTCGGGCAGTGGATGTCGTCCAGATAGCGGTAAAACCGCCTGTTCATCCACCTGTACAGCCAGGGCGATAGCGGGCGGACGTGCTTCATCCCGCAGTTGTACATGATGTTTTCGGGCTGGGTGTGGAACGCGCCGAAGCAGGCTACGCCCATCTCCCTCGCCATTTTCATCGTGTCAATGCTCAGTACGTAAGGTAGGTACATGTGGACGATGTCTGCGCCCGTCAGAGCCTCGCGCAGCGCTTCGGGCTCCACCCGGCCGAAAACCGTGCCCTGAGCGCTGATGAGCGGGTCAACGATGGGAAAGATCTTCGTGCGCATGACGTATTTGTAAGGTGCAGGGTTCCCCGTGGAAACGATGCGCGCCTCATGCCCCCGGGCGCGGAGCTGTTCTGCAAAGCGCGCCGCTGAAACAGTCAGCCCGTTGTTCTCTTTGTCGAACTGATCCAGTACCAATACTATGACCATTTTGTATCCGGAACAAAAGGGTAAATCAATATGGCTTGATCATGAATGATCGCTGCGATGCGGTGTCTTCCTACCCTTTCTCCCGTTTTCCCCCCTTCCCCCAAAGCGGTATATATCCGCTGCCTCCCCCTTTATAGTGTACTCCCATAATAACAAAAAAAATTACTGTAAACAATGATAAGCGCAAACAGACGATATATGTTCGTATGAGATGGACTATATGATTTTCTTTGAAAGGTATGTGGACGGGTTTTGTTTCATGTAAAAATAATTGGAAGCATGACATGTTCGGAATGGTTTTAGGACAGTCGAGAAAGTGAAACACAAAAGCCCCATTACTGAGGCTTTTGCCGCTAGATAGATTATTGGCAGGTTGGCAACCCTACATCTCTTTTAAAGACCATTTCTGGCGTGGCGGCTGCCCGTTCCGCCCTCAACTAATCTATCCAATATCTATTGTACATTTATTATATGCAAAAAATATGTATTTTATCCCTTCACTATTATATGTACGCTCTTCCGTGCATCAAGGAATAATTCCGATATGTTTTTTTGCATCGTTGTTTTTATTTAATAATATAAATAATTTCAATTTGCTTATAGCTGTTAAGTTGCTTTTTAATTGTC
>JAUYED010000077.1 GCA_030691525.1 Bacillota bacterium
AAACGGGCGGATGCCTGTTTTTTTTATCGCATTCAGCTGGGTGTTGACGGCCTCATATATCCCTTCCAAACGCAATATGATTTATTCAGAATAAAAAACTTAGGGGTTAAACAAAATGAAATTCAAACCCAAATGGTCCCCGCCCATTATCCGGATAGGGGCGTTTGCCGCAGTCACGGCTGTCGTGCTCCTTTTCGGGCTATCGGTGCATCCGATTGCAGGAAACAACGATATTGCTACAGCCAGCATATCCACACCGAAAAAACTTATCTCGCTGACTTTCGATACCGCACTGGGGGAAGACTATACAGGTAGCATACTGGATATCCTGGATGAAGAGGGGGTCAAAGCGACTTTTTTTATCCTGGGCGCCTGGGCTGATGAACACCCTGCTGAGGTTTCCGAGATAGCCCGAAGGGGGCATGAACTGGCAAACCACGGATATACCCATAAAAACATGGCTTCTATGAAAATGGAGGATGCCAGGATAGAAATGAAGGACTGTTCAGAGGCCATCAAACGGCTCTCCGGGCAGGAAGCAAAACTTTTCCGCGCCCCCTACGGCTACTATACCGGAGAATTGGCGGCTGCGGCAAGGGAAATGGGCCTCCTTCCTGTTGCGTGGAGCATTGACGCGCTGGACTGGAAGGAAAAAGGCGAAAACTTTGTTTTGGATAACGTGATATCGCAGGCGGGAAGCGGAGATATCATACTGTTTCAAACATGTACGGAGGATGGAGCACGGGCACTTCAGGGAATAATAAAACGGCTGAAAGCAAATGGATATATATTGGTTAAACTATCCGCACTCATAGAGGCACAATATGCACGATAGCTTTCATAAAGAAACGGCAAAATACATAGGTATTATGGGAAAAGAAGAAGGCGATCACTACAGGGCTATGGAGGGCAGCTCTATGGATAACGGCACGCAAGGGAACAACACTGTGTTTCTGGCCGGCACGGTGGTATCGGTTCCCCAATACAGCCACAACGTTTGCGGCGAGGGCTTTTACACGCTGCGGCTGGAAGTGCCCCGGCTGAGCGGGTATTGCGATGTGCTGCCCATAACCGTATCTGAGAGATTGCTTGAGTGCATCTGTGCCGATAAGGGCAGGATGCTGAACGTATGCGGGCAGCTGCGCTCGTATAACCGGTGCATCGGCGGGTCCAACCGGCTGCTGCTGACGGTATTCGCGAAGGATTTGCAGCAGGCCGGAGAACAGGCGCATACGCCCAATGAGATCACGCTCGAGGGATTTATCTGCAAACCCCCGACCTACCGCACTACGCCTTTCGGAAGGGAGATCGCAGATATCATGCTCGCTGTCAACCGCTCGTATGGGAAATCCGACTATATCCCATGCATCTGCTGGGGAAGGAACGCAAGGTATGCGGCGTCGCTGCAGGTAGGCGAGAAAATAAGGGTTTACGGCAGGGTGCAGAGCCGCGAATACGAGAAGGCGCTGGCCGATGGGGAGAGCGAGACACGTACGGCGTACGAAGTCTCTGTCTGTCAGATAGAACGGGTCTGCCCGGCTACAAAAGAGAAGACGGAAACATAAGATTGTGAGGGGGGCTGTGCCCCCCTTCCCAGGCCTCCCCCCTCTTGCCCTGCCTGCACTATGTGCGGTCGGCAGGGCGCTACAACCGTCTCAAAACAGCTTTTAATTGACATTTGACGGGTATTTGGGAAAGGGGCTTCGCCCCTTTTCCCAAGCCCACACCCCAAATTAGTACGGGTTGCTTCGTTTGATTAAGTTACGTGCAAAAACAGACAAAGAGATTGCTGCGCCGCTATCGCTCCTAAGCAATGAAGGGAAAATCAATTTACAATGTACAATTCGGGGACGGATTGCAGAGTAAAGACACCTTTGCTTTTCAATTCTTATCCTTCAATCTCAATGCTCTCTCTGCTTGACTTGGCAAAAATTTTATCGCTATGGCAGGCGAATCAACAGTTCACTGCTTTGTTTTCGTGCTGTATTGTGCTAAAATATGAATACGGAGCACTATTATTTTTTGAAGGGCATTTTTCATATGAGGTACTGTAGGGCAGCCATCGAGGGAGAGGAATTTTACGGGGTATTGGAAAACAGCAAGGTAAGGCGGCTTTCCGGCGAGCCATTTTCCGGCTGTGTATTTGACGGCAGGGAATACGATATGAGCCAGGTGAAGCTGCTGGCACCCGCCGTTCCCACCAAGGTGGTGGCCGTAGGGCTGAACTATCGCGGGCACGCCACTGAACTGGAATTCGAGCTGCCCGAAGAACCAAAGATATTCCTGAAGCCCGCGACGGCAGTGATCGGGCCTGAGGAGTTCATCATCATGCCGATGCGATCCCGGCGGGTGGACTACGAGGCGGAGCTTGCCGTAGTCATAAGCAAAAAGTGCAGCCACGTTAGCGAAAGGGATGCATTGGCGTATGTCCTCGGCTTTACCTGTCTCAACGATGTTACAGCGCGCGACCTGCAGAAGTTTGACGGGCAGTGGACGCGCTCCAAATCATTTGACACGTTCTGCCCCATCGGGCCATGGATAGAGACGGATATGAAGTATGATAATGCTGAGATAACCGCCCGGCTGAATGGAAGGGTATGCCAGAGCGCGCGCACGTCGGATATGATTTTCAATGCCGCGCGGCTGGTAAGCTTCATCAGCGGCGTGATGACGCTGCTGCCGGGCGATGTGATCGCTACAGGCACGCCTGAAGGCATCGGGCCTATGAAGCCGGGAGACACTATAGAAATAGAGATCGAAGGCATAGGGGTACTGAGAAACCGCACACGCGCTTAATTTTTTTGGGAGGGGAACTTATGAGCTATGAATCCAGGTTGAAATCGGATGAGCTGGATGCACTCTTTCAAACAATACTCAAACTTGTAAACCTTGAAGAATGTTACAAGTTTTTCGAGGATATCTGCACGATCAATGAGCTGAAGTCCATCGCACAGCGCCTGCAGGTGGCCAAGCTCCTTGATGAAGGCGTGACCTACAACGAGATCTCCAAGCAGACAGGCGCAAGCACCGCCACCATCAGCAGGGTGAACCGCTGCGTGATGTACGGCACGGGCGGATACCATATGATGCTCAGCAGAAAAGCCGATGCGAAATAACATGCGGGATGCCTGAGTTGGAGGATATGATGGATCTTGTGGACTTGAATCCCATGCAGCGGCGCGCGGTGGAACACACTGAGGGCGCCGTTCTGATATTGGCGGGCGCGGGCTCAGGCAAGACGCGCGTACTGACGCACAGGGTCGCCTACCTGATAAAAGCCATGGGGATAGACCCCGTGAGCATAATCGCGCTCACATTTACCAATAAGGCCGCGCGGGAAATGAAAACGAGGATCGAAGGGCTTATCGGCATGAACGCAAGGCATATGTGGATAGGTACGTTCCATTCCCTGTGTGCGCGCATCCTCAGGCACGATATCGAAAAACTGGGCTATACCTGCCAATTCACCATATACGACGAATCGGACTCGCTGTCCCTGATAGAGCGCTGCCTTGACGAACTGGAGCTGGACGATAAATATTATTCTCCGAGGGAAATGAAGAACAGGATAAGCGAAGCCAAAAACGCACTCATGACGCCCGACGCTTATGAGACCTACCTTGCCGGCGCCTTCCGTGCGGAGAAGATATGCGAGGTCTACCGGCTTTACCAGAAGAAGCTCGCAAAAAACAACGCGCTGGATTTTGACGACCTGATTCACCTGACGCTCAAACTTTTTGCTCAGGTGCCTGAAATCAAAAATAAATACGCACAAATGTTCGCATATGTCCATGTGGACGAATATCAGGATACAAACCATGCCCAGTATGTATTCATACGCGAATTGGCCAGCGTTCACGGAAACGTATGCGTGGTGGGGGATGACGACCAGAGCATCTACGGCTGGCGCGGGGCGGACATCCGGAACATCCTCGAATTTGAGAGGGACTTCCCTGACGCATATGTCGTCAAACTGGAGCAGAATTACCGCTCGTATGCCAATATCCTTGACGCCGCCAACGCGGTTATAACCAATAATACCGGCAGGAAGCCGAAAAAGCTTTGGACACAGAAGCATGCGGGAGAACTCATCTGCATATACACTGCGTCCAGCGAAAGGGATGAGGCGGAGTTTATCTGCCAGAGGATATCCGGCATGCTGAACGAAGGGAGAAGGTACGGCGACCTTGCAGTGCTTTACCGTACCAACGCGCAATCCCGCGTGATAGAGGAAACCATGCTCCGCTACGGGATAAAATACAAGGTTTACGGCGGAACAAAATTTTACGACCGCAAGGAAATCAGAGACGTCGTCGCATACCTGCGGGTGCTCAACAACCCCGGCGATGCGGTGAGTTTGGAGCGCATCATCAACAACCCGCGCCGCGGGATAGGCGAGACATCTCTCGAAGAGCTACGCGGCGCTGCACTGGCCTGCGGCATAGGCCTGCTGGAAGCGGCGGGGAAGGCGAAAGAACTGCTGCCGGTGTGCCGTACAGCGGGCAGGATGGCGGAATTCGCCGCTATGATGAATGGCCTCGCCGAAGAAAAGGTTGAACTGCCACCCTCGCAATTCGTGCAAAAAGTGATCGCAGATACCGGCTACCTGCTCCAGTACGAGTTGGACGGCTCTGAAGAAGCCAAAGGAAGGATAGAGAACGTCAACGAATTCATCGGGGCGGTGATAGAATATCAGGGCGCTGCAGAAGAGCCGACGCTCGAGGAATTCCTTGAAATGGTGGCGCTGGTGACTGATACGGACAGCATGGAAGATGAGCGCGGCTCGGTATCGCTGATGACGCTGCACTGCGCTAAAGGGCTTGAATTTCCCGTGGTCTTCCTCTCGGGCATGGAGGAAGGGCTTTTTCCGCACATCCGCTCCATCGGGGAGCAGAGCGGGCTTGAAGAAGAGCGGCGGCTCTGCTATGTGGGGATGACACGTGCGATGGAAAAGTTATATCTGACGCGCGCGCAGGACCGCGCTATCTTCGGCAGGGTGGACGTTAACCCGCCTTCCCGCTTCCTGGGTGAACTGCCTGCGGAACTGACGGAGAACATACGCTCCAGCCGGCTGGAGATGAAGCGCTTCCAAAGCTTCGGCTCGGGGCGGCAGGAAAAGCAGGGCGGAAAAAGATGGTTGCGCACGGCGAATTCGGCTGAGGCCTGCGGGGAAAAATTCACCGTATCCGACAAAGTGTGGCATGAAAAATTTGGCACGGGCATGGTGGTTGCCATCGAGAAGTCTGCTGCCAGCGCCATACTGACGGTGGCTTTCGAGGGGCAGGGGATAAAGCGCCTGGATACTGCATTTGCGCCAGTGAAAAAGGCATTGTGAGGGGGGCTTCGGGTATTTGGGAAAGGGGTTTCGCCCCTCTTACCAAACCCACACCCCGAGACAATTTACAAGCAGATTGTGAAATATCGGGGTAGGTTGTTCTTAATAAATAAATATACCCACCCCTGACCCCTCCCGTTATCAATCGAGAGATAGTACGGGATGGGAGAACGGGAGGGGAACATTACCTTTTGGGGGCTGCGCCCCCAAGGGCATAAGCCCCTGCCTTTTGGTTAGATGGGTACGCCGTAATGCAATGTACAATTCGGGAATGCTGCGTAGCAGGTGCTACGAAGCATTAACAGAAGAGAGGCGGATTGCCGCGTCACTACGCTCCTCGCAATGACAGAGGGGGATAGGCGTGGGAGCGTTATAGAGCGATTATGGAGAGGTTATAGAGCAGTTATGAAGCGGCAGAGGGAGATTGCCGGTCGCTGCACGATGTACAATTCAGGGATTGAAAGTAAGTATCTGGTCTATATACAAGGAGCGGATGCCAAAGATGGATAAGATGGACAGGATGAAACAGCTGGCCAAAGAAATAGAGAACCACAACTACCGCTATTATGTGCTGGACGATCCCATCATCAGCGACGCCGAGTACGACGCGCTGTTCGACGAGCTGGCCGCCTTGGAAAGCGAAACGGGGACAGTGCTTCCCGACAGCCCTACAAGGCGCATAGGCGGGGAAGTACTGACGGGCTTTGCTCCGCACAGGCATATTTCCCGCCTCTGGAGCTTGGACAAAGCAAAGAATGTGCATGAGCTTTGCGCCTGGGCGGAGAAAATGGATAAGCTCAGGGAAGAATATAACAGGGGCGGCCTTGACCTGCCTCCCGTCCAATACGTTTCGGAATATAAGTTTGACGGGCTGACCATCAACCTCACATATGAGAGCGGAAAACTTACCCAGGCGGCGACGCGCGGCAACGGCGTGGTGGGCGAAAGGATCCTCGAGCAGGTGCGCACCATCCGCTCGATACCCCTTCAGATCGCCTTCAAAGGAAAGATGGAGGCGCAGGGGGAGGGCTATATGCCTCTTTCTGCATTGAAAAAGTACAACGAAGAAGCTGACGAACCGCTAAAAAACGCCAGGAACGCAGCAGCAGGGGCGCTGCGCAACCTTGAGCTGAAGGTGACGGCTGCGCGAAAGCTGGACGCGTGCTTTTACGGGATAGGATATATCGAGGGGGCGGAATTTCATACGCACATGGAAATGGCTGCTTTCCTGAAGGAAAACCATCTGCCGACAAGCCCGTACATGAAGCTGCATGACAAAATTGAAAGCGTACTTGCGGAGCTGGCTCCTGTCGAAGAACAGCGGGACGCACTGGATTTCCTCATTGACGGCATGGTGGTCAAAATCAACGACTTTGCGACGCGGGACGCGCTTGGTTCCACCGACAGGTTCCCGAGATGGGCGATCGCATACAAGTTCAAAGCCGAAGAGATGACCACGCGGCTCATTGGCGTTTCGTGGAACGTGGGAAGGACGGGGCGGATAACGCCGCTGGCGCACCTTGAACCGGTGGACATCGCCGGTGCCACCGTCAAAAACGCTACGCTGAACAACTGGGGAGATATACAGAAAAAGAAAGTAGCCATCGGCGCACGCGTATGGATACGGCGCAGCAATGACGTCATACCCGAGATAATGGGGCTTGCCGAAGAGGGCGGGGAAACAAGGCCTATCGAAAAACCCCGGTGCTGCCCGTCCTGCGGAGCGGCGCTGACGGAAAAAGGGGCGTACCTGATGTGCCCCAACGCTGTTTCCTGCCCCGCGCAGATAATCGCACGTCTGACGCACTTTGTCAGCCGGGACGCGATGGATATCGAGGCGCTCAACGAAAAGACGCTGGAACTGCTCTTTGAAAAGGGAATGATCGCAGACGCTGATGATCTCTACTTGCTGCATACAAAGGTTGAACAGCTGCAAAAACTTAAAGGTTTCGGGAAAAAGAAAGCGGAAAATCTAATCCGTGCAATAGAAAGCAGCAGGGAGCGCGAACTGCCCGATTTCATATACGCGCTGGGCATCCCGAACGTCGGTAAAAAGACGGCTAAGGACCTCGCCAAGCGCTTTGGCACGCTGGGGGCGCTTATAACAGCCGCGCCCGGGCAGCTTCTCGAAATCAAGGATGTTGGCGGGATAGTGGCGCAAAGCATCACAGACTTTTTTGCAGACGCAGTCAACAGGGAAAGAATCAGAAGATTGCTCGAAGCGGGCGTCAGGCCAACAGAAACGGGAGCGGCGAAAAACATTGCGGGGAACCCGTTCCTCGGGAAAACAGCCGTGCTCACAGGATCGCTGCAGAGGTTCACGCGCAAGGAAGCGGAAGACCTGCTGGAAGACCTGGGCGCGAGCGTATCTGGGAGCGTGAGCAAAAAGACGGATATGGTGATCGCCGGAGAAGAAGCGGGGAGCAAGCTGGACAAGGCGAGGGAGCTGGGTGTGAAGGTCGTTTCCGAAGATGAATTCTATGATATGCTTGAAGATATCAAATAAAAGGTTTGAAATATTATTACAAAGAGTGATACAATAATCCATAAAATTGGCAAGCACAGGGTGGCGGTAAAAAAAATGAGGATCAGCATTTCTGATGTGGAATATGTGGCGGCGCTTTCGAGGCTGGAACTCACCGGAGAAGAAAAGGTGCGGCTCCAGAAAAACCTTGACGATATTCTTTTACACGTCGAGGCGCTCATTGCCGCGGATACGGAGGGCGTCCCGCCCACGTCGCATATTTTGCCTCTCAAAAATGTATTCCGTGAAGATACCGTACGGCCTTCTTTAGATAGAGAATCCATCGTGGCAAACGCGCCTGAAAAAATGGACGGCTGCTTTATCGTACCAAAGACAGTGGAATGATTTTTCAATAGGGGGAAAAGCATGGGGCTGAATATGCTTACAGCGCATGAAGCGTCCATACTGCTGAAAAAGCGGGAAGTATCAGCGGAAGAGCTTATAAAGGACTGCCTTGAGCGGATAGAACAGGTGGAAGGTAAAATCCATGCCTTGAATACCATCTGCCGAGAAGACGCCCTAAGGACCGCACGGGGAATAGACAGGAAGCGGTCTGCGGGCGAAGGACTCCCTGCGCTTGCCGGAATACCCGTTGTCATTAAAGACAATATGTGCACCAAAGGGGTCAAGACCACGTGCTCGTCCCGAATGCTGGAAAACTTCATACCGCCTTACGATGCGACAGTAGTCCAAAAGCTTGCCGAAAACGGCTGCGTGATGATAGCCAAATCCAACATGGACGAATTCGCGATGGGTTCATCCAACGAAAATTCTTACTTTGGCCCTGCAAAAAACCCCTATGATATAACCCATGTCCCGGGCGGCTCCAGCGGCGGCTCTGCAGCCAGCGTGGCCGCGGATGAAACACTGCTGGCATTCGGTTCTGACACGGGCGGTTCCATACGGCAGCCCGCGTCCCTGTGCGGCATCGTAGGCATGAAGCCAACCTACGGAGCGGTATCGCGCTATGGCCTTATCGCTTTTGCTTCATCGCTGGACCAGATAGGGCCTATGGCCAAGGATGTGGAGGACTGCGCCATGGCGCTTTCCGCCATCGCCGGATATGACGAAAAAGATTCAACGTCTGCAAATATTACTCACGAGAATTACCAAAAGATATTAAACAGCAATGTTAAAGGACTGAAGATAGCTCTGCCGAAGGAATACTTCACGGAAGGCCTTACCCAGGAAGTCAAAGACGCCGTCATGCAGGCGGTCAGAAATTTCGAGGGCCTGGGCGCAATCATCGAAGAAGCATCCATGCCCACATTCGGCTACGCACTGAACGTATATTACATACTTTCATCCGCGGAGGCCTCAAGCAACCTTTCGCGCTATGACGGGGTAAAATACGGGCACAGTGCGGAAGGTGCGGAGGACATCGTATCGCTCTATAAAAAAACACGGGGCGAGGGGTTTGGCGACGAAGTGAAACGCCGCATCATGCTTGGCAACTACGTGCTTTCGGCAGGGTACTACGACGCTTACTACCTCAAAGCGCTGAAGGTGCGCACCCTCGTGAAAAGAGATTTCGACATGCTTTTTGAAA
>JAUYED010000005.1 GCA_030691525.1 Bacillota bacterium
GTCTTAGTTTCTAATTATAAGCGGATATACCACCCAGCGCAAGTGGGCGTATCAAGCATAGTTATACAATAGCATTTTGGTTTTGCGATTGGGACGGTCTTAGAGTTTGCTTCCGCCCCACACGAGAAGGTATATCAGGGAGAGAGGAGAGATGATGGTAGAAGCAAATGTCAGCCAGGCGCACACCTTGTCCCCAGTCAGTGCTGCGACCATGGCAAAGACCGGTCCCGCGATGAATATCCCCATCAGCACCACTATGATACCCCGGTTGATATTTTTCATTCCTGACGCACCTCTTCAATACAGCATATTAATCCCTTCCTTTTTTGATGTGAAAATAAAAAACTAACGGCTGAATCAGATATGCTTGATTATTACGATTTAATGAATACCGTGTTCAATATTTAGTAAATCCAAAACCTCGCCGGGCTATGGTTTCTTGCTCGCTTTCAAATCTTAACGGTAAGGTCAAGGGGTTGGGCATCATCTCATCTCTGACGCTCACAAACCGCTCAAGTCTCCTTCAAACAAACGTTAATGGTGTTGTAATACATAATCAATGAAATTATAATTAAATTAACTACAAATGAGAATTATTAGAACTTATGAACCCTTGTTTTTTTCCGGATAATTATTACTGAAAAGGATGAATATTTGGGAACTTGTGAGACAATTGACTGTTTTAAATCGTATTTAATGTGAAAGGAGTTGTTCCTCCTTCGAATCACTCAGCTGAGATTCAGAAAGTAATAGAAAAATACTCGTCAAATATTGTTCGACTTGCTTTTGCATATGTAAAAAACCTTGCGGATGCAGAAGATATTGCACAGGATGTATTTTTTACTTACATGACACGTTGTCCTACGGTTTGTTCGGAAGAACATCGTAAAGCATGGCTCTATCGGGTAACGATGAATAGGTGTAAGGATTTATTAAAGTCAGGATGGAAAAAGCGTGTTACCGTTTCTTTACCGGAGGAGTTGGAACATGTTCCCAAGGAGTACGGAGATATTCTACAAGCAGTTTTCACCTTGCATACGAAATATCGAACGCCTATCTATCTGTACTATGTTGAGGAATACACGGTGAATGAAATAGCAGCGCTTCTTCAGGCAAACCCCTCCACCGTGCGGACGTGGCTTGAAAGGGGAAGGCGCGAATTAAAAGAAAAGTTAGGAGATGAAATAAGTGAATAAAGAACAAATTCAGAAGGCTTTTTCCTACATTCATGAAAGTGAAGATTTTAACGAAAAAACCATAAAACTTATGAAGGAGAAAGTGATAGAAACAAAACAAATAG
This sequence comes from Bacillota bacterium, assembly GCA_030691525.1. GTDB lineage: Bacteria > Bacillota > Clostridia > Christensenellales > JAEXRW01 > JAUYED01. The sequence continues at coordinate 1,301 of JAUYED010000005.1, forward strand.
GAGGAAAAAGAAATGTCAAGCGGATTCTTTCTGTTGGCCTTGCAACTGCCGCGTGTCTGGCTTTTATGATTCTTGCCATATCTCGTGTTATGAGCGAAAATCAGAAAGCGGTTGTTCCAAACGAATCGTCTGGACAAGTGGCTTCCGTAGCAACAGATACTTCGGTTCAAGAAACCGGCAGAGAGAAAGATACGCTTAAGTTGGACGGAACGCCCGTAAACTATAGTACCCTGAATTTTGCCGAAACAGAAAATGTTAAATACCTAGATGTAACCGATACAATGAATGCGGATATTTTACCTTTTCTTACCGCAAATGTATTGGCAAATGCTACGGACGTTGTTATTAAGGCTACTATTTCGGATATTCATTTTAACGGTTACAGCTACGTTATCAATGACCCGGACGTTCCCGATGATTCCTACAAAAAAACATTGTATGTTTCATCAAATACCATCGTCTACGAGGTCAATATAGATAAGGTCTATTATAAAAAGGAAGGCTTGTCTGTGAGTGTTGGTGACACTTTCTACATTGAAGATCCGCTTTGGACGGAATCCTGTTGCCTGAGCGATTCGGTGTTTCGTTTGAATATAAACAGACAATACCTTTTGCCTGTTCATTATGTTCCCGATAAAGAAGGTTCCTGGGAAAGCCCGTATAGTCTTTCCTACAATTACATTCCTCAGATTGAATGTACTAAAGACGGTGGGTACGTGTTCTATGTCTTGGAGTTTAAAAAAGAATTTGTTGAACACGCGGGAAATACCTATAAGCAGGCTGGCTGGGTTGAACTGAAAAATGAAGACACGGTTTCGGTTATCATGGATCAGTATGAAGAGGAAGGACACAAAGAAGAACTGACAGGACGTATGTTTATCCGTGCCGACGATGATTTTGAAAGTGATTTCCAGTCACTCATTGATAAATGGTGCAAGTAATTGCCGTTCTTCATAGGTAAGAAAGGCAGGTTAATATAAGGGGGAAGGCCTGAGAAGGGGGGCGCAAGCCCCCAACATTACTCGTATCTCAATGCTTCTACGGGCATCATTCTGCTGGCTTTCGCAGCCGGATACAGCCCGAATATCAGGCCAATAGCCATAGAGAATCCCAGCGCAAGCCCTGCCGTACCGACGGAAAAAGAGCTGGAAACACCGAGGATGCTGCCCATGAGCGCCGATAACAGCGCGCCCAGCGCCATGCCCACTAGTCCCCCTATCACCGTGATCAGTACCGACTCCGCGAGGAATTGGAGCAGGATATGTGCCCGTCTGGCGCCTATCGCCTTCCTTATCCCTATCTCGCGCGTCCTTTCCACCACCGACACCAGCATGATGTTCATGATCCCGATGCCGCCAACCAGAAGCGATATGGCCGCTATGCCGCCCAGCATGGCTGTCATGATGCCCGTAACATCCCCTGCCATCTTCAGCATCTCAGACTGGCTGTAGACGTTGTAGTTGTCCTCTCCGACGCGCTTCTTGAGCATGGATTCGATCATGCTTACCGCATTATTAACCTCGGCTTCTGACGATGCCGAAGCATACCACGTGCTAGAAGTCTTGCTTCCTGTGATGGTCTGTGCGTAGGTCATAGGAATGAGTACACGGTTGTCTTGTGAGCCCATCAGACTTTGTCCCTTCCCCTCAAGGATTCCCACGATGAGAAAAGGCAACCCCTCAATCTGTACCTGTCTTCCCACTACGTCGGTGTTTCCGAAAAGCTCCGTAGCAAGCTCTGTCCCTACCACGCATACCCTCAATCTCTGTTCTACGTCAATGGAGCGTATGAAGCGGCCGGAGGTTACGTTCAGCTGGCGCACCTCGGCATGTTCCGGAGTAACGCCTTCAAGCGACGTCCTCACGCTCCTGCTTCCACTTTCAGCATTTACCTGCCCCTGGATTATGGGAATGATATCCAGGAAGGGCCCGCTGCTCTTGAGTGCGTCTATATCATCCTGGCGGATCTTATCGGCGTCCTGCATGGCACTGAAGACGATCAGGTTTGTCCCCATGGAGTTTATCCTGCTGGTGATGTCGCCTGCCGCTCCCTGCCCGATCGCGATCAGAGCAGTGACAGATGTTACGCCGATGACCACGCCCAGCATAGCAAGAAAGGTGCGCATTTTCCGGTTTTTTAGTGACGTCAGCGCCATTTTGAATATAGCTGAAAACATTTTATGCACCTACCCCCTTGTCAGATACGATCCTTCCGTCCATGATCCGTATCCTTCTTTTGGCATGACGTGCAATATTAAGTTCATGCGTGATCAGAATCAGGGTATGTCCCTGCTTGTTCAGCTTGGTGAAAAGCTCCAGAAGTTCTGCGCCGGTTTTGGAGTCCAGGTTGCCCGTCGGCTCGTCTGCAAGGATGATAGACGGCTTGGTTACCAGTGCTCTTGCGATAGCTACGCGCTGCTGCTGTCCGCCCGAAAGCTGGCTGGGGAGGTGCCGCATGCGGTCTCCAAGGCCTACCTGCTCCAGTGCCTCTTTGGCGCGCTGCTTGCGCTCGCCGCTACCACCCACGCCCTGGTAAACGAGCGGGAGTGCCACATTTTCAAGCGCTGTGAGAGTAGGCAGCAGGTTGAACCCCTGGAAGATAAATCCGATCTTCCTCCCGCGGATATCTGCCAGCTCCCTGTCTCCCAGCTCCGCCACTTCGCTGCCATCCAATCTGTAGCTGCCGCCTGTGGGCTTGTCAAGGCAGCCGATGATGTTCATGAGCGTGGATTTCCCCGAACCCGAGGCACCGGTTATGGAGATGAATTCCCCTTCCTGTATGCTGAGATTGATGCCGTTCAGCGCCCGTACTTCCTCTTCGCCCATGTCATATATCTTTGTGATTTTATCCATCTCGATCATTTTTCCGTTCCCCCCGCAGGGGCCTGCGGCTGCGCTTGCACTCTTCCCTGCCCGAATCCAGATCTCATCATGGATGCAAACCCCGAGGACTGCGAACTGGGTATGAGCACGACCTCACCTTCTGTCAGCCCTTCAGTTATCTCCGTCCAGTATTCGTTGGCCAGGCCGACTTTCACAGTCCTGGGCCCGCTCTGGAGCGCACTGCCTTTGCCTCCGAAAGCTGAAGCGTTTTTCATCATGTCCGAGAGTGAAACGTTGTCCCTGGCCGCATAATCCGCTATCTTGGAGGTGTCGCCGGTAGCCACCATCACGATCTTTGTCCCGTCCGGCCCGTCAAGGACGGCATCGGTCGGAACGCGCAGCACGTTGACCTTTCTATCCACGAGGACCGTGGCCTGGCAGCTCATCCCAGGGAGCAGGCCTTCAGTTCCGGCGATGGATATATATACGAGGTAATTCACCGTATCCCCCGTGATAGTGCCGCTGCCCGAGATGAACTCCACTGTGCCCGAAGCTGTTTTATCAGGGAGCGCATCTAATTGCAGCTCCACAGCCGCACCCTTTTTCAGCTTGACCACGTCAATCTCATCCACGCTCACTTCGGCAGCCAGGGTAGCGCTCTGCAGCGTGAAAAGTGCCTGCATCTTGTTGACCAGGACGCCTTCTTTGGCATTGACCTGGCTTATCCAGCCGTCAAGCGGGGCAAGCAATCTGCCGTCTCCGCTCATGTCATCCAGCTGCTTTTTGAGCAGCTCAGTTTTGCCTTCTTGCGTTATAATACCCCGCATCCTTTCGCAGCCCATCAGTTGGATGAGCCGGTCGCCTCTGTCCACCGTTTCGTTTTCGGACACATAAACGTCTTCCACCGTACCGGCGCCCGCGATAGGTTCAAATTTTTCCATCTCGATAGTACCGCTTGCGATCTGGACGCCAGTTTTCAGTATTTTGGCATCTTTTCCGGGTATGGGAGCATTGCTTGAACAAAGCGCATACAGCTTGCCGTCAATCAGCACTGCTTCAGCCGAATAGGAATGTCCCTTATAAGAAAGAGTGAGTCTATCGCCGGCAGCCGCTGCCCCGTCAGGAAGAGCTACTTTTACGCCGCCGGTGGAAACCACCATCAGCTGCCCGTACTGCTGGCAGACTGCGTCGGCATCGTCGCCCTTCCCGGCTTTAAGCAAAAAGACTCTGCCGTCATCCGGTGCCGTGACGATGGATGGCATAGGGCGTACTTCGCGGAGCCGCTCCAGCTGTATCAGCGCCGCCTGGTATTCGATCTCAGCGTTCTTCAAGGTTTCCGCGTCAGGTACCAGCGTGCACAGGACATCTCCTTCCTTCACCGCAGAGCCCGCTTTCAGCAGGTCAGTCGCATACCCGTTGAAACTTGCGTTGACTGTAGCCGTCTCAGGGCTAATATACCCGTCGGCTACCACCGAAACCTCCACAGTGCCCTTCTCCACCGTGGCCTTGGTAAACAGGGAACTCAAATTGGCAGCCTCATTTGGCATGACCAAAATAACTACCAGCAGCACTGCCACGATGGCGGCACCGGCTGCAATGAGCGCCCATTTGAGCCGCTTGCGTCGTTTCTTTTTCTCAGCCATGGTTTATATCCCCTTTACAATATTTAATAGTTATCGCTTTTTGGAAACGGGTTTTCCTTTCCTGTATATTCAAATGCTTAAATAATAGAAGACGTGGCTTAAATGTGACTATCCTCATCATAACACACAGCGCATATTTGTCAATATTGTTTACAATATATTCATATCTGCCGATTGATAGGAAGCTTCTAGTTTCCCCTTGTCATTGCTTAAGAGCGTAGCGATGCGGCAATCTCTTAGTTTGTCATTACGAGCAGCTTAATCTTTCCGTCAATCCGTTTGAAAATGTCTTGGGGTGTGGGTTTGGGCAGAGGGGTGAAACCCCTTTCCCAAATACCCAGGAAGCTCCCCTCCCAATCATTTTCCCCTGTTCCTGAAAAAGAACGTGATAAAAAAGATCAATGCCGAGACAAGCACGATGGCCGCGCCCGAGGCGATCTCCACATAGTAAGAACCGATCAGCCCCGCAATGCCTGAAAAGAGTGCAAAAAGCACGGAATAAAGGTGGTACTGACGCATATTTTTGGAGATGTTCCTGGCAGCAGCAGCCGGAAGCACGACGAATGAATTTATTACCAGAAGTCCTATCCAGGAGATGGAGAGTGTAACCACCATGGCAACGGCTGCGGTGAAGACCGCCTCCACCCAAAAAACTTTGATGCCTTTGCTTCCAGCAAGAGAGGCGTCCACGCTTATCACCGCCAGCTTGTTGAAAACAAAGACCCACAGGATGATCACGCAAACCAGTACTATAGCTATGATGCCGATCTCCCCGGGTGTGATGCTGAGAATGTCCCCGATGAGATATTTAGTAAATTTAGCGAAGCTTTTCCCGCCGATAGTGGATATCGCGATGCCCAGGGCGATCGCAGTCGAAGAAAAAACCCCTATCACGGTATCCGTATGCATCCGGCTCCTGTGCTTGACGAAGGTGATCCCCAGCGCAAACAGGAGAGAAAATATCACGGCCGCCCAAAGCGGCGATACCAGGCCCAGCAGCGCCCCGATGGCAATGCCGGCAAAGGCGCTGTGCCCCAGCGCATCAGAGAAAAAGGCCATCTTGTTGTTGACCACCATCGTGCCCAGCAGCCCGAAGACCGGGGAAATGAGTATGACTGCCAGCAGCGCGATTTTCATGAACATCATTTGGCCGGGCTGCGCCCAGTCAAATGGCAGTATGGAAACTATCTGGTTCCAAATCTCCATATATACACACTGCCCTCATCTTTTGAGCGTTTTATCTTCTGTTTGAACAGGCAGGAACGTGCTCCGGAAGCTCTTTCCCGAAAACACGGCCTTCGGCGTGCCGCAGGCGATGACTGTCTTGTTCAACAGCACCACAGTATCGGCGTGCTTTGCCAACATCTTCAGGTCGTGCGATACGAGGATGATGGAAAGGTCGTAATCCTGCCTGAGAGCGCCTACGATATCAAAAAAGAGCATCATGCCTTTTTCATCCACGCCTGCTACCGGCTCATCAAGAAGCAGCAGGTCGGGCAGCGGCTGAAGGGCGAGGGCGAGCAGCACCCTCTGCAGCTCCCCTCCCGACAGCGTGCACAACCGTCTTTTGAGAAGGTGCTCCGCCTGGACTTTAGCGAGCGCTTCCGCCGCCTTGGCGAGCACGCCTTTGGGCGCCAGCAGCCAGGACGGCGCCAGCGAGTTGCAGGAGACGAAAAGGTCGGCCACGCTCAAAGGAGACCCGTAGTCTGTGTTGATGCTCTGGGGCACATACCCTATGGCGGGCCTGCCTGTATGCAGCCCCTTGGCGTCAAGGTATTTTAATTCCCCCGTATGCTCCACCTGCCCGAGTATGGCCTTGAGCAGCGTGCTTTTCCCCGCGCCGTTGGGCCCGATGAGCGCGGTGAGCTCATTGCAGTGGATATGCATGTTCACGTCATGCAGTATCACGCTGCCGCCGATGGTGACGCCGAAATTTTCGATTCTCGTGCAGCACAGCCCGCACCCCGTGTTCCGGGACGCGGCGTTCCGGTGCATCCCTCTCTGTTCCATCATTTCAATGCCTCTTCCAGTGTAGCGAGGTTCTCTTCCATTATCCTGATATATTCATCCGCCGTTGCACCTTCCGGCCCTGTAACGGCGGGGTCCAGCGTATAAAGCTCGGCGCCCGTTTCACGGGCGATAACTTCCGCAGTGCCTTTCGGGTACTGTAGCTCGACGAAAAGCGCTGTGATCCCTTTATCTTTTACCAGCGAAATGACCCTCGCCAGCTCTTCCGCCGAAGGGACGGCCCCCGGTTCGCTCTCTATCACGGCCGCTACGTTCAGCCCGAATTCCTCGGCAAAGTAGGGGAACGCTTCGTGAAACGTGATGATATCCTTTTTCGTTACGCCATCCAGTTTTTCGTGCATTTCTTTTTGCAGTTCGTCCAGTTTTGTGATAAAAATATCTGCATTTTGCCTATATGCTCCGCTGTTTTTTGGATCCGCTTCGCAAAGCCCGTCCCGAATGTTTTCAACTTCTGCTATAGCACCTGAGACACTCACCCACACATGCGGGTTTTCCTCTCCGTACTCATCCTTGAGCAGTTCGATCCCCTGCGATGCCGTGATGACCTTCATCTCCGGCATGCCTTCGGCAACCTTCTCCATGAAGCTTTCCATCCCCGCGCCGTTGATGACGAGCACGTCCGCACCCCCCAGCGTTCTCATGTCCGCAGGGGTCAACTGGTAATCGTGCAGACAGCCCGTTGCTCGCGGAGCCATGTCGGTCACGCTCACGCCGGGCGTGTCTCCGGTTACGCCTCTGGTTAGAAGGTACATGGGATAGAAAGAAGTGACGATCCGGAATTCCTCGTTTCCTGAAGCGGTATTTTCGTTCTGCCCGCTCCCGCAGGCGGTAAGCACCGGTAATATGGCCAGCACAAGAACTGCTGCAACGATTTTAACAGCTTTCATCTATCCTCCGAAATGGAACGCTTCGCATCATCGTCGTTATTTCATTTTATTATAACATTTTTATTTATTTTGACCAACGCCCGAAAAGAAGCAGACCGATATTCCGTATGGCTTGAGTAAAAATTGGAAAACCTATTTGATATCTATCAAAAAATGCAGGTGGTATTATGCCGTCGAAATCTTTGTGGCTCGAAGAACGCGTGCAGAAATTTAATCCTCTTCGAGGTGAGCAGGCCGCCGATGTCGCCGTCGTGGGAGGCGGGATCACCGGTTTGACCACCGCCTACCTGTTGACAAGGGCAGGCATGAATGTCGCTCTCGTAGAAGCGCGGGAGGTCTCCAGCGGAGCGTCAGGGCATACCACCGCCCATATCACCTCGCAGCACGATCTGGTCTATGCCAGATGGATCAAGCGTTTCGGCATGGAAACGGCCTCTCTTTATGCAAAAGCAAATGAAAGCGCCATAAGCACCATTGAAGGCATCATCGCTGAAGAGCGTATTGAGTGTGATTTTACCGAGGTAGATTCCTATGCCTACACCAATGACCACGCCCGTTTTACGGACATCCTGGATGAAGCGCAGGCGGCATCTGAATTGGGTATCAGCGCAGAGCTGAAAAAAGACGGGGATTTCATCCTGCCTTACCTCATGGCGGTCCGCTTCAGGAACCAGGCCATGTTCCATCCGGTGAAGTACTTGAATGGGCTTGCAGGCGCCATAGTGAGAGGCGGCGGCAGGATTTTTGAGCAGAGCCGCGTCCTGCATATCCGCGAGGGTCAGCTCGAAACTGCCGAAGGCGTGCTCCGCGCGTCCAAGATCATCATCGCGACCCATCTGCCCGTGGTGAATTTCCCCGGCTGGTACTTCGCACGCGTTTATCAAAGCCGCTCCTACGTCCTCGCCCTGTCCAAGGCCCCGCAGATTGACGGCATGTGGGACTGTATAGATAAAAACGGAAAGACCTACAGGATGTATAAAGACTACCTCATCGTCTGCGGCGGCGGGCATAAGTGCGGCGTTCAATCCAAGTCCAGCCGCTATGCCGAACTGAAATCCTTCTGCCTCAGGCGTATCCCCGGTATCCGCGTTGAATATAGTTGGTCTGCGCAGGATGGCATAACTATAGACGGGCTTCCCTATATCGGCCAGTACTCCAAAAAAACTCCGTGGCTTTTCGTAGCCACCGGTTACGCCAAGTGGGGGATGACGCAGGGTACTGTTGCAGGCAGCATACTTGCTTCGTTGATCAAAAAAGATGAAAATCCCTATATAGACGTTTTCAGTCCACAGCGGAGGATGGGCCTGACGGCAGTTTCGGGTCTGGTCTCCCAGAACGCGGCCACTCTGGCGCACCTCACAACGGGTTTTTTGCGCTTCGGCCCACCGCTCTGCGCGCATATGAAGTGCCGCCTGGTTTGGAACAAAGATGAGCACACGTGGGACTGCCCCTGCCACGGCTCCCGCTTCGATGAATCCGGCGCCGTCCTTGAGCCCCCCGCCATCCATGGGCTGAAGAGGTAAGCATACCTGTACATGAAAGAAAAGCCCCGAAGCCTCTTCTCCGGAGCTGAATACCCGTATCTTCTACTTACCGTAAACACATTCATCGAACCACTCTATCGCATCCCTGTTTCCCGCCTGCACGATGAGCACCCGGAGGTCTTCCGTTGTAGCTACCTTGTACTTGTAATCGGCGTAGTATTCCCTCAGCATTGCGTCAAATATTTCTCCACCCAACTCTTCCCGTAGTTTCAGGAAGAATTCCGGGCCGAAGCTGTATATTACTCCGTAGTCCTCCCAGCTCTCCTGGTCTTTTAACGAGAGCAGGAGCGGCTGCGTCAGCTCTGCTCTCGTTCTTTCGATAGCTTCGGCAGCTCTGCTCCAACCCCTGTAGTAGGCGATATAAACATACTCCGAAAAGCTTGTCAGCGATTCGTCCAGCCAGGGTTCGTCCACCTCGTCATTGCCGACTGCGGAGAACCACCACTGGTGTGCGATCTCGTGCACGATGCACACCTTCAGGAAACGGACGTTGTGCGCTCCTGTGAGAAGCGTATGGTCAATGAAGACGATACCCGGGTATTCCATCCCTGTTACGTTGTCCACGAAGGCTACCGTCAGAGTGTCTCCGGCGTACTGCCCGAAGGCGCTGTCAAACGCCTTCAGGCTGGAGGTGGCCGCATCCCGTGCTGCCTGGATGGAATAAGGGTCTCCGGGAGTGGTCAGTACACGCACATTGACTCCGTCCACGTCATTTTCAGAGACGGTATATTTCCGGCTCAGGGCAAAGGCAAAGTCGCGTACCATGTCCGCTTCCATATTGATCAGCTGCCTGCCGCCGCTGGCGCTTTCGCTGACAGCTCTCCCCGACGAAGCAAGCTCCATCCCTTCGGGAATGTCCAGCGTCACTGTATAGTCCGCCGTTTCGGAATAAAAAGGATCTCCGATCTCGTAATACTTATCAAGGTTCCACCCCTCGTCGTCATAGACCGCCATGATGGGGTACCAGTTGCCAAAGTTGGCCGATACGTCCTCCCATGCGAACCGTCCGATCCTGTTGGGCAGCTGCA
>JAUYED010000060.1 GCA_030691525.1 Bacillota bacterium
CCACTCTACGCCTTCATCGAGCATCTGCCTGAGAAGCCGTTGAAGGTCAAGCGATTGGGGAGTGGTTTTTTCGGTGTTTAGCTCCCTCTCGCCGATCATGTCCACTATCGTCCCGATGAGCCCCACCTTTTTTGAATACGCTTCTGCGATGGATTTGATCATATACGTGGTGCTTGTCTTGCCCTTTGTCCCGGTCACGCCGATCATCTTCAGCTTATCCGAAGGGCTTCCGAAAAAGTTCGCGCTTATCGCCGCCATTCCCAGGCGGCCGTCTTCCACCACTATCTGGGGAACGCCGATATCCAGTTCGCGCGAGACCATCAGCGCCCTGGCGCCTGCCCCGACGGCCTGCCCTGCAAAGCTATGCCCGTCCACCTTGAATCCCTCGATGCAGAAAAACAGGCACCCGTCCTGCGCCTTGCGTGAATCGTAAGCCAATTCCGTGACTTCCGTATCCATATTCCCAAGGGTCTGCTTTACAGAGACGCCTTGTATCAATTCGCGCAGTTTCATCCTTTATACCCCTTTGAGCTCATGTTTACCCGATTATTATATCATATGGCATACGGAGGGACACTTTCGGCGGCGTTCATATACCCGGCGGTGGTTCGAAATCCACCTCGATCACGCTGTCTTCGGGGGCCATAGACCCTGCGGTCTGCTTCTGATGGACGGCAATGCCGCTCCCGTTCACTTTCAGTTTCAGCCCGTGTGAAGCCAGCACCGCATTGGCCTCAAGGATGGACAGCCCTTTCAAGTCGGGCACCTCCACCATGCCTTCGGTGTCTGCGACTGACTGTTTTTCTGACATATAGAGGAGGATGATGGTCCGATCGCTGACGACGGTGCCCGGCCCCGGAAGCATTGACCTTACTGTTCCCGTTCCGTCCGCCACGCTCTGAAGGCCTGCCTGCCTCAGCGTATTTATCGCCGTATCCAGATCCATGCCTATCACATTGGGTATTTCCACGGTCTTGGTCATCCTGGCGATCTCGGCATCGCTGTACTGCTTGGGTACGCCTAAATATCTCAGGGTGGATTCCATGACCTGTTTGAAATACGGGGCGGCGACGACGCTGCCAAAGTCAACGGCGACATCGGGTTCATCCACCAAGATAAAAACAGCGATCTTAGGGTCGTCCGCCGGTGCGAAACCGATGAATGAAGCGACATGTTTCCCCTGCAGTACTTTCCCGTCCTGGTATTTCTGCGCCGTTCCCGTTTTGCCGCCTACCCTGTACCCGGGGATGGACGCGTTCCTGCCGCTTCCCTCCCTGACAACGCCTTCAAGGAGCTTGCGCATCAGCTCCGAGGTTTCGGCGGATATGACTGTCCTTACCGCCTGCGGCCCATATTCCCTGATTACGTTGCCGTCCTGATCTCTCAGCTCCCTTACCAGATAGGGGCGCATGAGCGTACCGCCGTTGACGGCGGCGCACAATCCTGTGATCATCTGGATAGACGTCACCGCGATGCTTTGTCCGAACCCTATGCGGGCGAGGTCCGTATTGCGGATGTATTTCTGGTGGCGGACAATGCCCTGCTCGTCGCTGATAAAATCAATGCCCGTGCTCTGCCCGAATCCGAATTTATAGATGTAATCGTAAAACTGCTCGATTCCCAGTTTGAGCGCCATATCCATAAACGCGGGGTTGCACGAATTCTGTACTGCCTCGGCTAACGTTTGGCTGCCGTGCGGGTTGTAAAACCGCCAGCACTTTATCTTTTCGCCGTCAACCATGCGGTATCCCGGGCAGTAAAAACTGGTGCTTTCGTTGATCAGTCCTTTATCCAGGCAGGACGCGAGGGTAAATACTTTGAACGTGGAGCCGGGTTCAAAGACATCCACCACCGCCCTGTTCCTTGAAAGCGAAGCGAGCAGCTCCGCATCATCGCGCGGCGGGTCGTTGAGATCGAAATCGGGTTTATTGGCCATCCCCAGGATCTCGCCCGTTTTGACGTCCATGACGATGCCCTGCACGGATTTGGCCTTGTTGTTTTCGTAGGCCTCGGCGCAGGCCTTTTCAAGGAAGCTTTGTATCGCGTAATCAATAGTCAGTACCACGTCATAGCCATCTTGGGGAGGCACATATACCTCGCCCCCCAGCGGGATGTTCTGCCCTGAACGGTCTGTTTCCTCAACGATCCTCCCGGGGACACCTGCCAGATATTTATTGTATTTGGCTTCGATCCCCTCCAGCCCGTTGCCATCTAAAGATGTAAAACCTATGACCTGTTCAAGGAGCGTTCGTTTTGGGTAATAACGCTTCATATCCAAAGTAAAATCCACACCCTTTAATGAAAGGCTGCGGATCTGGTTCGCTTGTTCCCGGGTTATCTGCCTTTTCAGCCATACTTCCCCTTTGGTCTTGTCCGAGGCCTTTTCGATGATGGCCGCCTCGTCCATGCCAAGTATCGGAGAGAGCGCTGCGGCTATGCTTTGGGGGTCTTTTATCTGGGCTGGGCGTAAAAGAACTGTATCTACTGCGGCGCTCTGCGCCAGCACCTCTCCGTTCCGGTCCAGGATGCTTCCCCTTTGAGCGGCAACGGGTTTGTCGCTTGTCCACTGTTCCTGCGCCTTCTGCTGCAGCCAGCTGGCTTGGACTATCTGGATATAGCCAGTCCGTCCTATCAGGGCTGTAAACAGGATAGCTACTATGGCAAAGAGTGCGACCAGCCGTTTCCTGCTGCTGACAGTCGGCAGACTGCTCTTATCTTCTGCCCTTTGCAGGCGCCTTCTCCTCAAGCTTATTTCAATCCCCCTTGTCTGCCGCCTCACCTGCCATGGCAATATTTTTTCCATCCTGGTCAAGGTCAATATAGATGATCTGGTCGTCTTTGGGATAATCCATGCCCAGTTCGTTCAGTGCTACCTGGGATATTTTATCAAGGTCTGTAGCAAGCGTCAAATCCAGCTTGAGCGAACCGAGTTTCCTCTGCTCTTCCGCCAGCTGGGTTTTCAGCGTGTTTACCTCTTCATTCATCTGCGTCATCTGCGCATACCTTGCCACGAGCCCTGCGCATGCCCCGAAGACCAAAACGACGGCAATGAACGCCCTGACTTTTTTGCGCGCCTCTGAAACGGGTTTGCGCCCGGGTTTCTTCCTCTCCTCTATGTTTTGTTCTGGAAGAGCGGCGATCCTTCTCTGTGCATGCAGCGTGTAAGCCTGCTCTGCGTTGTTTTGAGCCATTAACAATGCTATTCTTCCTTTCTACGCCTTAGAACGTTCATATTCTTTCGATAGCGCGCAGTTTTGCGCTGCGCGATCTGGGATTCTGCTTGATTTCATCTTCCGAGGGTATGACCGGTTTTTTCGTCAGCACCCGTACCGTTCCCTTCTTCCCGCAGGTGCACACCGGAGCTTTGGGCGGGCATGTGCACGGGTCTTCCAGCTGCAGGAAAGCTCTTTTGACGATCCTGTCTTCAAGGGATTGGAACGTGATGACAACGAGCCTTCCGCCGCTTTTGAGGACGTCCGCCGCTTCAAAGACCGCCTTTTGCAGATTTTCCAGTTCCGCATTGACCTCTATGCGTATCGCCTGGAACGTGCGTTTGGCGGGATGAGGGCCTGTCCTCCTCGCAGGCGCCGGTATGGCCCGCTTGATGAGCTCTACGAGCTCGCCCGTGGTCTCTATTGTTTTTTTCTCCCTTGCCCAGAGTATCTGATCCGCAATGCGGCGCGCATACCTTTCCTCGCCGTATCCGGATATCACTTTTATCAGGGCTTCCCGGCTGTAGGTATTTACTACCTTTCTGGCATCCAGTGGCTGCGCAGTGTCCATGCGCATATCCAGCGGGGCGTCCTGCTGGTAAGAAAAACCCCTTTCAGGGTCATCAAGCTGGGATGAGGAGACTCCCAAGTCAAGGAGGATCCCCTCAACTTTTTCTATGCCGAAACGTCTCAGTACTGATTTGATTTCGGCGTAGTTTGAATGTGCCAGGAGCAGCCTCTCCCCAAATCCTGCGTTCCTGGCCTGGGTGGCGGCAATGGCTTTTTCATCCAGGTCTATCCCGATCACCCTGCCGCCAGGAGACGTACGCCGGAGCATCAGCTCCGTATGTCCGCCCCCGCCTACCGTCCCGTCAACGTAAGTAGCGCCCTTTTTGCAATCGAGATATCTCAAACATTCCTCCGGCATCACCGGCAAATGATAGTATTCCATGCTGCCTCGCTGTTCCCGTCCGATCAAATGCCCCACTCGGCCATTTTCTTCAACGTTTCGTCAAAGCTGGACGAAGTCTTCTGCCTGTATCCGTTCCATGTCGCAGGCGACCATATCTCCATGACGTTCAGCTTGCCGATAAGGACGGCTTCATTTGCAAGCTTTATGATTTCCCTGAGGTTTTGCGGGATGAGTATCCTGCCTTGCTTGTCCAGCTCGCATTCGCATGCCAGTGAAGAAAAGTTGCGAAGAAAGGCTTGCGCGACCGCATCCGTTTTAGGGAGCGCGCGGAGCTTTTCGGAGAAGGCAGCCCATTCCTCGGGCGAATAGGCGCTGAGGCAAAAACCCGTTTCGCAAGTGACGATGAATCTTTCGCCAAGGGATTCGCGGAATTTAGACGGAACGAAAAGCCGTCCCTTGGCATCCACAGCATGTACATATTCACCTATCAGCATTTTCGTCACCGCCCTGCATATATTATACCCATTTTAAACCATTGTGCACCACTTTTATTAACTTATTCGCCATTCGAAGTGTTTTTCCTGCCTTCAGAGAAAAATATTTTACCACAAATATAAAAAAACATTGCCGTCGTCGAGCTGGCAAAGCCCCGAAATCAGGTCAGATTGAAGCACAAAAACGATCTGGCAACAAAAGATAGGGTTTAAAAACAAAAAAACCGCTTGATCAGCGGGATGAGTGCGTGGTTTTTTGGGAAAACCGGCTGAGCTTATTTATTCTTCGTGGATCAATCTCAGCTTGAAATCCGTATGGTCGCAGGAAACAAGATAGTAGGAGATGCCGTCCATTTCCCCTTCAAAGGCGCTGGCGGCGCTTTTATCGTGAAGATGGCCGTACACTACCTTTTTCACGCCATACTGCCTGAAAAGCGATGTGAAGCCCGATGGCTCGCGTTTCTCGTTGAAAGGGGGAAAGTGTATCATTGCGATAAGAGTCTCCCCGCCATATCCGGCGGCTTGCGAAAGAGACATTTCCATCCTTATCAGTTCCCTGTTGTAGACCTTTGCATCTTCGGGAGCATATCCGGACGCTCCGGGGCATGTCCAGCCGCGGCTCCCGCCGATAACGACGCTTCCGAAAACGAAGCAGTCGTTTTGGAGCGCGAAAACGCCCGGCGGAAGCGTAGAGCGCACCTGCGAAAGCGAGCTCCACCAGTAGTCATGGTTCCCGCGAAGGATCACTTTTTTCCCGGGGAGCATGGCGATGCGGAGGAAATCCGCCCTGGCTTCGGAAAGCCGCATAGCCCAGCTGAGATCGCCGGGCATCAGCACGATATCTTCAGCTTCAGCATGGGTGATCCAGTTGTCCCGGATCTTTTCGAAGTGCCCCTCCCAATGCTGGCCGAAGATATCCATGGGTTTATCATGGTTTTCGGAAAGGTGCAGATCGCTTATGGAATAGATTTTCATAATCCTGCCACCGCCATCATACAAAACGCACGTCAGGATCTATTCTTTATCATAATCATACGTACTCGTCGTCTTCCTCTTCGTCATCATATTCGCCGCACGGCCGTTTCTTTTCGTAATCCTCAGTGCACTCCTCTTCGGCATTTTCATCGTCTATGCCGAGCTCTTTATCTATCTCGTCGCGTTCGGGAGGAGGGATATCGTTAGAGGCAATATCAATCTCGTCCAATTCGACGGCATCGGGGATTTCACTTATACCTCCGTCTTCTGCGGGGATATCTTCGTCTTTTTTATCAATGCTCTCCTGGCGCTTCTTTTCGCGCAGGCAGAATAAGCACAGGTCTTCGCTTTTTATCGCGGGATGCTCGTTGCACTCGGAACACATCTCAGGGGTTTCCTCGCTGTCGTCCTCCCCTCTCAGCTCCTTTTTGCAGATCTCGCAGAATCTTTCTCCTTCTCTGATGTAATTCAATTCGCATCTCGGGCATTTGACCAGAGCCATCAACATACCTCCATTCGTATGCTTGGTATATATGAGCAAAAAAATCACGCTTGATTTTCCGGCTATTATATTCTGTTCCTTATAAAATAATTATAGGATTTTATCTCCGTTGTCAATATTTTTTTATACACCGTTATCCGCATATCAAAACAGCTATTTTGGGAATCGGATGAACTATGCCCTGCGGGCTTGCACGGCCGATTCAAGCCGCGCTGCCAGCAGTTTTTTGCCTTCCCCGTCCCGGGCGGAAAAAATGATGATATCGTTGATTCCGGTGCGCAGCTGCCTTACTATCTGCTCGATCAGGGGCCCCCGGGCATGCCTTGAGGCCTTGTCGCACTTGGTGATGACTACGGTATAGGGTATCCCCATGCTTTTTGCATAGTTGACCATGAGCACATCGTTTTCCGTGGGCTCGTGCCGTATATCTACGAGAATAAGCAGGTGGGTAAGGTTCCTGCTTATATCAAAGTATTCCTCTATGAAGCGTCCCCATTCCGTTTTTTCTTTCTTTGAAGCTTCGGCATAGCCGTAGCCGGGTAGATCAACAAGGATGAACGCACTGTTGATGATATAAAAATTGAGCGTCCTGGTCTTGCCCGGCGTTGACGATGTCTTTGCAAGTTTGTCTCTATTGCACAGAAGATTTATGAGCGAAGACTTGCCTACGTTGGACCGCCCCGCAACTGCGATCTCGGGCAGCCGCCTGTCGGCATAGTCCTTCATGGAGCCGATGCATCCCGCAAATTCGGCTTTCTTAATCTCCAAGTTTCTCCTCCACGATATCTTTATCCACCAGCGCATGGGGTAAGACCTGTCCCATTTCCTTTGCAAAAACGAATTCAAGCCGTCTTTTAACATTCGCAGGTATGTCCTCCAGGTCCTTCAGGTTATCGAGGGGCAGGATGACTTTTTTTATCCCTGCCCTGTGCGCTGCGAGGATCTTTTCTTTTAACCCGCCCACCGGCAGCACTCTGCCGCGAAGCGTGATCTCGCCAGTCATCGCTACGTCCTGCCTCACAGCTCTGCCGCTGATGGCGGAGATGAGGGCGGTAGCCATGGTGATGCCTGCCGAAGGCCCGTCTTTGGGGATAGCGCCTTCCGGTATATGTATGTGGATATCCATCTTTTCGCTGAACATTGGCTCGATCCCCAGCGTTTCGGCTTTGGAGCGGATATAACTGAGCCCCGCGCGGGCGGATTCTTTCATCACGTCGCCAAGCTGCCCCGTCAGTTCCAGCTTGCCCGTGCCCTTCATGCAGGTGACCTCTATATTCAGCGTTTCCCCGCCTACGCTCGTCCAGGCAAGCCCGATGGCCGTCCCCACTTCTTCCCCTTCGTCGACTTTGTCATGCCGGTATTTCCTGATGCCAAGGTATTTTTCAAGATTTTTCTGAGATATCCTGACGCTCTTTTTGTTTTTTTGCACGATCTCGCGTGCAGCTTTACGGCAGATATTGGCCAGCTCGCGTTCAAGGTTCCTTACCCCCGATTCCGCCGTATAGTAGTTGATTATGTCGTGCATCGCGCTTTCGGGAATGACGATGCTGCCCTTTTCCATCCCGTGCTCCGCTTCCTGTTTGGGCAGAAGGTGCCTTTGGGCGATATGGAACTTTTCCTCCTCGGTATAGCTGGTTATCTCAATGACCTCCATCCTGTCCAGAAGCGGCCTCGGGATGGTATCCGCAGTATTCGCAGTGGCAAGGAACATCACCTTTGAAAGGTCGAAGGCGATCTCCATATAATGGTCCCTGAAAGCAAAATTCTGCTCGCCATCCAGCACTTCCAGCATGGCAGAGGCAGGGTCGCCGCGAAAGTCGCTGGACATCTTATCTATCTCATCGAAAAGGAATACAGGGTTCATGGAGCCGGCCTGCTTGATGGAGCTGAGCACCCGCCCGGGTATGGAGCCGATATATGTGCGCCTGTGCCCCCTTATCTCCGCCTCGTCCCTGATGCCGCCGAGAGACATGCGCACGAATTTCCTGCAAAGTGAGCGCGCTATAGAACGCGCCACCGAGGTCTTCCCAACGCCGGGAGGGCCTACGAAACACAGGATGGGGCCTTTCATGTTCTGCTTCAACTGGCGGACGGCAAGGTACTCGATCACCCGCTCCTTAACCTTTTTCAGGCCGTAATGGTCTTCTTCAAGTATCCTTTCGGCATTTTGCAGGTCTAAATTGTCCGCCGTTTCTATGCCCCAAGGCATTTCGAGGATCCAGTCAATATATGTCCGCGATACGGTGATCTCGGGCGAGCCGGGAGCCATCCTTGCCAGCCGGCCGAGTTCCTTCAGCGCCTTTTCGCGTGCTTCCTCCGAAAGCGGCATATTTATGATCTTTTCCCGTAATTCTTCGGATTCGGCCGCCGCATCTTTATCGCCCAGCTCGTTCTGTATGGCTTTGATCTGCTCGCGAAGGTAGTATTCCCTTTGTGACCTGTCCAGCTGCTTTTTGACGCGTTGGTTGATCCTGTTTTCTATCTCAAGGATCTCTGTTTCTTTATTCAGTATATGAAGGAGCGCCACTATGCGTTTTTGTGCATCAAGGCACTCGAGTATCTCCTGTTTGTCTTCTGTCTTTACCAGGACGTTTGCCGCGATGAGGTCGGCAAGCTGCCCGATATCCGAGATCTCCAGCACGGAAGAAAGCGTTTCGGGCGTTACCCTGGCGCTCATGCGGGCATACCTTTCGAAGGACTCAGTGATGCTCCTTTTGAGCGCCTCGCGGGTCAAATCGTCTATCGCTGCCGCGGCTTCGGCAGACCTTACCTCTACCTCGAAGTACGGCTCTTTACGGATGTAACTGGCGATGTTTGCCCGCTCAAGCCCTTCCACCAGGACGCGTATGGTTTCCCCCGGCAGTTTGAGCACCTGCTTTATGCGGGATATCGTACCGATATCGAAAATATCCCCTTCGTCAGGGTTCTCTACGGCTATGTCCTTCTGCGTCGTCAGAAAGATAGTCTGGTCGGCGAGCATCGCCTGCTCCAAAGCGGCTATAGACTTATCTCTGCCTACGTCGAAGTGTAAGACCATATAGGGGAACACCGTCAGCCCCCTCAGCGGCAGCATGGGAAGAACCAGGTTGGGGCCTCTCTTGGGCAAGTGCTTCCATCTCCTTCCCGAAGTAAGAACGCGGGTTTATTATAACCTCTTGAAAGCGGCCGTTTCAAGGTGGTTTAAATGGGATTCATCATTATGTTGAAAAGCCCGCCTATATTTTAAGCGGGCTTTTGCTTTATGATACGTTGCTGTCTTTTTCGCTCTGCCCTCGCAGCGCTTTCTGCTTTTGCTTCTGCTGCTCCGAAAGTATCAGGATCGGATCAGTCCTGTTGAGTATGGCATCCCTGGTTATGATGCATTTTTCAACGTCGTTGCGCGATGGTATCTCGAACATCGTATTCAGCATGATATCTTCAATGATCGCTCGAAGCCCCCGTGCGCCCGTCTTGCGTTCGATGGCCAGCTTTGCTATGGTTTTGAGCGCTTCGGGCTCGAATTCCAAATGCACGCCGTCCAGTTCAAACATCTTGGAGAACTGCTTGACGAGCGCATTTTTCGGCTCGGTAAGTATATCTACCAGCGCCTCTTCGTCCAGCGAGTGCAGCGTCACGATGATTGGCACCCTGCCGACGAATTCAGGGATCAGGCCGAATTTCAACAGGTCTTCGGGCATGATCTTTTTCAGGACTTCGCCGATATCCGTGCGCTTCTTGCTCGGCACATCGGCACCAAAGCCCATGTTCTTTTTCCCTATCCGGTTCTCTATGATCTTATCTACCCCGTCAAAAGCCCCGCCGACGATAAAAAGGATATTGGTCGTATTTATCTGGATGAATTCCTGGTGCGGGTGCTTCCTCCCGCCCTGGGGCGGGACATTGGCGACAGTACCTTCGAGGATCTTCAGCAGCGCCTGCTGCACGCCTTCGCCCGATACGTCGCGCGTGATGGACGGGTTGTCGGATTTCCTTGCGATCTTATCGATCTCATCAATATAGACGATGCCCTTTTCGGCTTTCTCCACGTTATAGTCAGCGGCTATGTAAAGCTTCAGCAGGATGTTTTCCACGTCTTCACCGACATAGCCGGCTTCAGTCAAAGATGTTGCGTCAGCCACAGCGAAGGGCACGTTAAGGATCCTCGCAAGCGTTTCAGCCAGGAGCGTCTTACCGCAGCCCGTCGGGCCCAGCATGATGATATTGCTCTTTTGCAGTTCTACGTCTTCATTCTTGATGCCGCTGTTTATCCGCTTGTAGTGGTTGTAAACTGCAACGGCAATGGATTTTTTGGCCATTTCCTGACCAATCACGTACTGGTTGAGGACCTTGACTATCTCCGCCGGCTTTGGGATATCCTTTAAATCCAGATCAACCGTTTCGGTGTAATCCTCTTCGATGATCTCCTGGCATAACTCGATACACTCATCGCAGATGTATACCCCGGGGCCTGCAACGATCCTTCTCACCTGTTCCTGCAATTTACCGCAAAACGAACATCTTGGCTGTTTCTTATCTTCCATCTTCATCTCCTCACCTCGATCTTAGGTGCTTACCTTTTGGGTGGTATGATCTCATCTATTATACCATACGCTTTGGCTTCATCGGTTGACATGAAAAAATCCCTTTCTATGTCGGACTCGATTTTTGCAAGCAGCTGGCCTGTCCTTTCGCTCAATATAGTATTTATCTTCTGTTTTGTCCTAATAATGTGTTCGGCATGTATCTTGATATCCGTCGCCTGCCCCTGGGCGCCGCCACTCGGCTGGTGGAGCATCACTTCGCTGTTCGGCAGCGATTTTCTTTTGCCCTTGGCTCCCGCCGCCAGCAGAAAAGCGCCCATGGATGCGGCAAGACCCACGCAAATGGTGGAAACATCACACTTGATGTGCTGCATGGTGTCATAGATTGCCATGCCCGCGGTCACAG
The DNA here is from genome assembly GCA_030691525.1 of Bacillota bacterium. GTDB lineage: Bacteria > Bacillota > Clostridia > Christensenellales > JAEXRW01 > JAUYED01. The sequence goes on from JAUYED010000060.1 coordinate 11,023, forward strand.
AACCGCCCGGGCTGTTTATGTACAGGAAGATGTCTTTATCGGGGTCATCCGCTTCAAGGAAGAGCAGCTGCGCCACCACAAGGTTTGCGGTGTCGTCATCAATGTCTCCGCCCAAAAATACGATGCGCTCCTTCAAAAGCCGCGAATATATGTCATACGCGCGCTCGCCCCTGCTTGACTGTTCAACAACGATCGGTACAAGATTCATATACTTTCCTCCATTTTGCCAAATTAAACTGATTTCCATCTTATCAGCCCCCATTGGGGCCTTCAGCTGCGACTTTTCTTTTCTCCTTCTTTTTTCCCTTTGGCTGCACGAATATGGCGTTTTCCAAAAGCAGAACGATCGCTTGGGAAACAGCTATTTGTTCCCTGATATACTCCAAGTCGTCCTCGGTCAGCGACGCCCTGTACTTCTCGTGCTCTTTTCCCGCTTCTTCGGCGTGCTTTTTGATCTCGGCCTCCACTTCCTCTTCGGAGGGCTGTATATTTTCCGCCTTGGAAACAGCTTCCAGCACGAGCCGTGCCTTCACTCTATCATACGCTTCGCTGCGGTATTGTTTCTTGAACCCTTCTGAATCCGTCTTTGTGTATTCAAAATACTTTTCCAGCGTCAGGCCCTGCATATGCATGTCGAATTCCAACCGGCGGAGCATGTATTCCAGTTTGTTTTCTACCATGACTTCGGGTATCTCCACGCTGGCTGCATCCACGGCTTTTTTGACCAATATCTCTTCAAGATAATCCCTGGCGCTCCTGTCTGCCGTTTCCTGCATATGTTTTTTGATATCCGCCTTCAGTTCTTCCAGCGTATCAAATTCGCTGACGTCTTTGGCAAACTCATCGTCAAGCTCGGGGAGCTGCTTTTCCTTGATGTCCTTGACAGCCGCCTCAAAGACTGCGTCCCTGCCCCTGAGGCCTTCGCTGCGGTAGTCCCCGGGGAAACGTACCTTGATGGCCTTGCTTTCCCCTTTTTCCATCCCGATGAGCTGCTCCTCGAACCCTGGGATGAAGGTACCCGAGCCGATATCCAGCGTTTTTTCTTCGGCTGTTCCGCCCTCGAAGCTGATGCCGTCTACGCTGCCCGAATAATCCAGCACGATACGGTCGCTGCTTTTGACCGGTGCGGTTGATTCCACAAAGCGCGCCGCCCGGTCCCTCATCCTCTCGATCTCTTTGGTGACATCATCGTCTGTCACTGCATACTCGATCTTCTCCGCTTCCAGCCCCCTGTAGGCGCCAAGTTTCACTTCGGGTTTCACAGTGACTTCAGCAGCGATGACGAGGTCTTTTCCCTCGTCCATTTTCAGTATTTCTACTTTGGGCCTTTCCACCGGTTCCAGGACGTGCTCTTCAATGGCTCTACTGTATTCTTCAGAAAATAACGCATCAAGTGCGTCATCGAAAAAAACCTTTTCACCGTAGCGGGCTTCGATCAGCTTTCTGGGCGCCCTGCCTTTCCTGAACCCGGGCACATCATACTTGTATCCTGTTTTTTGGAACGCTTTTTGCATTTCCTGTTCCAAAGCGCCAGCTGGTATCTCGATTTCAAGCCGCACCCTGCTGTTTTCCAGCATCTCGCATTTGGATCCCATCATTTTCCCCCTTGCATAACGCTGTATAAATAATTATATCACAATCCATCGCTATTGAACCATTTCGCGCTTCTTTTTACCCAAAATCAAAATTCTAAAACATATTATCATATACGATACGTCAATGCAATAACACTCATGAAAGCACTTGCATTTTATAACATAAGCGTATCAGTACAGGGGGCGCAGGAAGCACAAAATGAGTTTGCTTTGAAAGCTGTTTTGCTTACCGCCGTTGAAATATATCGCAGTTTTTTCAACCCCCGGCATGAAAATCAACCCCGGATATATTTAATAAACCCTGGTATCGCTTCTACAAGTATCCATACCGCCACGCCCAAAAAAATCAGGCCCGATGCCAACTTGATGACCTGGGCGGGCACAAAGCGTCCTATAACCCCGCCTACGAACGTGCTAAGCGCAGTGACCGCAACAAGGGCCAGCGACGCAGCGATGAATACCGTCCACGGATTCCTGTTCTGCGATGCAAACGAGAACACAGCGAACATCGTCTTATCGCCAAGCTCGGCAACGAACAGCGTTCCGAATGTGATAAAAAACAGCCTCCAGTCCAAAGCCATCACCCCAAATCAAGCGGCTGCCGCATTTTTTTAACATTTCATATTATAACTTCATAAACGCGCTCCTTCAATCCCTGGTTATCCTGACTTCCACCTGGTGGCTGCGTCCGTCGTCCACCAGCGTTATCTCTCCCTCCTGCGGCTTTCCGTCAACCGTCAGGCCTGTGCCCTGCTCAAGCATGACTTTGATGAAATACGTGCTTATGCCATACTGATAATCAATGGAAAAGCCGCTCCATCCAAGCGGCACGACGGGCTTTATCTGAAGCGTGCTGCCGCGCTTTTTAAAGCCGAGGATCCATTCCAGTGCTGCGCGGTAAAACCATGCCGCCGAGCCGGTATACCACGTCCATCCGCCTCTTCCCTCCTGCCCTGGCGCAGTATAGACATCGGCAGCGACGCTGTACGGCTCTGTCTTGTATATATCGGCCTCGTACCGCGTATCTGAACGGTCAATGGGGTTCAAAAGCCGCAGCGATTCATACGCTTCCTCCGCCCAGCCCAGCTTTGCCAGTGCGATAGTGAACCAGGCCGAAGCATGGGTATACTGCCCCCCGTTTTCACGGACTCCGGGCAGGTAGCCCTTTATGTAGCCCGGCTGTACATCCCATGTATCAAATGGCGGCGCAAGTATCCTTATAAGATTGTTCCGGCTGTCCCAGAGAGAGCTCACTGCAGACGTCATGGCTTCACGCATCCTGTCAGCAGGCGAAAGCCCTGAAATGACGGCCCACGACTGCACGACGCTGTCTATGCGGCACTCAGGGCATTTAGCGGAGCCAAGCGGCGTACCGTCATCAAAAAATGCGCGGATATACCAGTTGCCGTCCCAGGCGTTTTTCTGGATGTTCTGCGCCAGCGCCGCTGCCTGCTCTTTATAAACTGCCGCCTTTTCGGGATACCCGTGCTTCATGCAAAGCGGCGCGAACCTTTCAAGGATATGCGCGAGGAAAAACCCCAGCCATACGCTTTCCCCCGCCCCTTTTTCCCCCACCATGTCCATCGCGTCGTTCCAATCGCCCCGCAGCATCAGGGGAAGCCCCATCGTGCCGAATTTCAGTGAAACGTCAATGGCTCTGATGCAGTGCTCGAGCACCGTTCCCTGGGATCTGCTCGTTTGGGCATCGCCGTACCAGCTGCATTCGCCCTCCGGTATGGGCGGCCCCTGGATATACGGGATTATCTTGAACAATATCTGTTCGTCGCCCGTCCCCTCGATGTATTCGGCTACGGCATATGGGAGGAAAAGCCGGTCGTCGCTGGTACCCATCCTTACGCCTCTTGCCGGCGGGTGCCACCAGTGGAGCACGTCTCCCTCTTCAAACTGCCTGCCTGCGCATAAAAGGATATGGCTCCTTGCTCTCTCGGGGTCTATAGCCAAAAGAGCGAGGACGTCCTGCAGCTGGTCACGAAACCCGTATGCGCCGCCCGCCTGGTAAAAGCTCGCTCTCCCGAAAAGCCGCGAAGCATAAATCTGATACAGGAGCCGGCCGTTCATCAGCATGCCCAGCGCATCGTCGGGAGTACAGACCTGTAGCCGCCCCAGCTTTTCTTCCCAGCTTTCTTTGACTTCCTTGAGCGCCGACGCCGTAGCCCCTTTTTCTAAAAAGCGTTTTGACATTTCGCGTGCGCCCTGGAGGTCTGGCGCGTAGCCCATCAAAAAGACGGTTTCTTTCTCCTCCCCCGGCTCCAGCTCTACCTCGGTCATCAGGGCCGAACACGCGGCTATGCCGCTGCCTGCAGCGCCCGAAAGCCCGTTGTTTCCGCCCAGCGCCGCCGGAGCGCGCATGGAGCTTTCGCCGCCAAGGAATTCTGCAAGGTCGGCAGTGTAGGTCACTTCCCGCCCCGGGGCGCAGATGAAGGCCAGCCCCCGCGGGCATGGCGGCGTTTCGGGGGCCTGGGTGAGCAGCGCGCCCGATTCATCGTCGAAAAAAACGCTTTTGGGCTGAACGTATGCCTTGATCGGAGGCGTCAAGGAAAACCTGGCAAAGTAGGTCAGGCTGATGCGCCTGATATCCGGGCTTTCATTCCTTAGCGTCAGGCGTACTACCTTGAGCGGCTGCTCTTTCGCAACAAAGACTGTCTGCACGGCGCGGATGCCGTTTATCCCGCTTATATATTCGCTGAAGCCGTAGCCGTGCCGTATTATCCGGTCGCCCTGCTGCGTACAGGGGCCTGCCGTCGCGTTCCACAGCAGATTGTTTGCCGTATCCTTGATATAGATAGCTTCGGCGAAGTGGTCTATGACATCATCATCGAACCAGGGAGTCAGCATGTTCAGTTGGCTGTTATACGCCCAGGTGTGTCCTGACCCGCTTTCGGTACATATTGCCCCGAAAATTTCGTTTGCCAGCACGTTGCACCAGGGCATGGGCGTGGTTTTTCCTTCTTTGAGCAGTATCTCATAGGTCCCGTCCTGCCTGAAACCGCCGTACCCGTTGAAAAAAAGCAGCGCTTTTTCATCGAACCCCAGATCCGTTTCGGCATAGCTGCTTTTTCCCTTCGGGAAAAAGCTCCTTGCAGGCCTTATATACTTTCCTATCTGATCTTCGATCTCTTCTTTGGCTGCATCAAGGACCAGATCGGCAAACTGTTCCAGCATGCCAAGGTGCGCGCTCTCCATGTCCTTTTCGTCCAGGACGTGTATATGGTGCCCTGCGCTTTTTTCCCGCAGCCGGCTGGCGTTGACGATCTCGAGTATCTGCTCGTGCAAAAGCCGGTAATAACCATCGGCGTAGCTGCTGACGATGACAAGATCCACCTTCAAGCCGTGCAAGTTCCAGAACTCGTGCGCCAGAAGCGCTTCCCTCACAGAGGAGAGATGGTGTGCGTCATTGATTTTCATTACGGCGATAGGGATGTCTCCCGATATGCCGTACCGCCACAATTCGTGCCGGCCCAGCCATTTTTCATCTTCAAACCGGCAGGCGCCTTTTTTGAACCCCGGATGCAGGATGAACATGGATGCCGCCCTTTGAAAAGCGATGGCCTGGTGCGGCTTGATGCCAAGGTATCCCACTTCCACCTGGCTGTGCGTCCAGGCAAGGTCGAAAGCCCTGCGTACAGCATCGGGGCTGGAGCAATCGGCCGCATTTTCCATCGCTTTCTTCCGTGTTTTTGCTGCGGAGAGGATAAACGTGATGGATGCGCTTTCCTTAGGCGCAAGCGTGACGCTTCTTCTGATGCTCATGGCCGGGTCTATCACGCAGCCCGTCGAGCCCGAGAGCCGCGCGCCTTCCTCCGCTGCAGAAGGTTCCCCCGGCCCCCTCCCTCTGCCGAGGAATCTCAGCCGGTCTGTTTCTATCTCGAACATAGGGGAAAATTTTTCGTCTGCTACGGCCGAAAAGGCACAGAAGACCTGCCTTTGCCTGCCGTCATCGCGCCGCCAGGCAAAGAGTACGCCTGCATCGGCCAGCCATTCAGTCTGAATGAATAATTTTGAAAAAGAGGAGTGTGCCATATCCGCATCCATGCTGCTCAGGCAAAGCTCGAAGTACCCTGTCAGCTCCAACTTTGCTGTTTCCCTGCCCCTGTTGGACAGGGTTATCCTCCGGAATTCGGCGTTGATCTCGGGGGACACGCATATCTCCATCCGGGTGTGGATATCCCCGTCCGTCCTTGAAAAGAGGGCCTTGTCCGGCTCGAATTTGACCGAGTATTCCGAAGGCATGGAGCAGATGGGCTGATGCGCCGCCGACCAGAGCCGTCCGCTCAGTGTTTCCTTGATATAGAAATACATGCCGTATTGCCGGGAAAAGGCGTCCGGCCGCCAGCGTGATAGCTGGATATCCTCCAGAGCGCTGTAGCCCGTCCCGTCCGTCGTGACCATTACCGAATAGCTGCCGTTGGATAAAAGGTGCGTCTGCGGGATGCCCGAAGGGATGCCTTCGTACTCGTGCGCGAAGTTTTCCAGCGCAAACCTGGGCGCGCGCGGCTCGGAATATTCCTGCACCGAGAAATCGCTGACGATGGTCGCTCTGACGGGGATCTTTTCCTCAAGGAGAAGCTCGGTCGCCCGGATCATCGGGACGCCATGGAACAGTTTTTGAAGCAGGTTGTCAGTAAGAACGTTGAATATCGCCGTAAAGATTATGCCCTGGTGGTGTGCCATATAGCACTTCACGACACGCCCTTTCTTTCCCGGCCCGAGCCGGGCGTCGGTATAATCCAGCGATTCAAAAAAGCCGTAGTCCCCCACCATTCCTTCTGCCATCAGTCTTTTTATATTTGCAAAGGCCTGGGCGGGAGCAACCAGTAAGGCAAGGCAGGATGCGTAGGGGGCAACCACGGTATCTTTGGCCAGCCCTGACTTGAACCCGAGCTTGGGTATGCCGAATGCCTTGTACTGGTAATTCATATTCATATCGAATGCATAGTAGCCGGATTCCGAGGCACCCCATGGCACATGGCGGGCGGCTCCCCATTTTCTCTGCGCTTCGATAACGGATTTGCAGGTCTCCCCCATCAGCGTCATCTCGTGGTTCTTCATTATGACCTGCGGCATAAGGTATTCAAAGATCGTCCCTCCCCACGAGAGGAGAACACGCCGGTTTCCCAGCATGGTCAGCGGCCTGCCGAGTTTGAACCAGTGCTTCTGCGGGACGTCTCCTTTCGCGATGGCCAGGAAGCTTGCAAGCCGGGCTTCGGATGCGAACAGGTCGTAGTAAGAATTGCTTATCCTGTCCGAATCCACATCAAGGCCGATGCTGAAGAGCCCTCGCTTCTCGTCATATAATCTGGCAAAATCCATTTTCAGGGCAAGCTCGCCCATCTTTGCAGCAAGCTGTTCGGCCTTTTCTTTCAGCCCGCAGGCGAAGTGGTATGTTGAAGCGATGCCTATTTCCAGTTTTTTTATCCATTCGGTCGTTTCAGCCTGCAGCGGCTGCGCGCTCCCCAGCACGCATGATGCAAACTGCGAAAACGCCCCCAGTATTTCATCGTACTTCTCCACGAGCAGATTTATCGAAAAATCCGAGCCGAGGATCTTTAGAAGCGTGTCCAATTTCTGCAGCGCTTCCCCGCTGTTCATCACGCCGTCCGGAAGCCGCTGGAGCAGCCGCGCCCAGGGAGCGATGTTCTGGAGCTCGGTGGAGGCGTCCTGGCACATTTTCTCGAGCAATTTCCCCACGGCCTTCCGCCCGTTTCTGCCTTCGGTGATATTCTTTGAAACTATGGCTTCCACCCATGTGAGCCAGCCCGAAATGCATGTCGCACTGGAAAAATCCGTGCTTTCCATGGCAGAGCGCAGCGCGAGCTGAATGGGTGCGATATTTTCATCCGCCTCGTTCCTGCTCATATACTCTGCCAAAACAGAGAGCGTATCCATCATCCCCTTGTACTTGGAGGGGTCGAAAACGGGCACGCCCAGCAGATATTTCACCGTTTCGGCTCCGGCGATAAGATAGCCCGCCAAATTGCCGCTGTCAACCGTGGAAACATACATGGGCCGAAGCGGCTTCAATGTCATAGTGTCATACCAGTTGTAAAGATGGCCGTTCCACTTGGACATCTTTTCTATGGAACCCATGATCTTTTCAAGATACGACAGCATCCCTGGCAGCGTGACGTACCCCATCAGGCATGCGCAAATTCTTGATAGGATAGATAATCCGATGTTCGTCGGCGACGTCCTTTGCGCGATGCCTCTCCTTGGCGTATGCTGAAAATTATCAGGGACGAGGGCGCACGGGTTGGTCTCCGTGAATTCCTCAAAATACCTCCATGTTTTCCGTGCCAGCATCCTTAAGACCTGTATCTCGTTTTTGCCGAGTTGGATCCTCGTGGCAACCGGTTTCTGGCTCATGCTCCACGCAGTGTACGGCGACATGAACCAGGGGATGCTCACAAGAAAGGCGGCAGGCCAATACACCGGCATAAATATCAATGCCAGTATATTCAAAGCAAGCGCTACGGCCGTAGCGGCGGACATCATCCACCAATAACCGGTCAGCCCGCCGTTTCCCTTTCTGTCGGCGTCTGCAGCCGTGACCCACTGAAGCATGTTTTTTTTTGATACCGCAAGGCGCCATAGCGTCCTTAACACTGCGTCCAAGCCCATCTGCGCTTCATGGGGCAGAAAAAGATACTGCAGGGCATGGCGCTGCAAAGCGGCCCTGAGTGCTTCTCTTGCCGGTCTGTCGCCCCGCGTCCCGGACGGCTTCCTCGCGCTGCCTGCGGCGTGGTCGGCCAGCTGGATGAGGATGCTGGCGAGTATGGGCAGCACAGCGAATATCAGCCAGGCCAGCGGGTTGCCTCCCAGTACGCAAAAGCCGAGCAGCGCCAGCGTTACACTGAACACCGGCTGCATGCTCCTTCGCAGGTTGTCGAATATCTTCCACCGGCTGACGAATGAAAGAGGGTTTTCTTCTTTTCCTCCACCGTTGTATTTGATACGGGGCATCAGCCACGGGAGAAGCTGCCAGTCGCCGCGTATCCAGCGGTGCTCGCGTCTTGCCCAGGAGGAATACTGGGAAGGATAGCCGTCTATCAACTCGACATCGCTGACAAGGGCTGTCCGGGCTAAGCTTCCTTCGAGAAGGTCGTGGCTGAGCACGGTATTATCGCGGATCTTATCCTCTATTACGGCCATGAAGGTAGCCAGATCATAGATCCCCTTGCCTGTGTAGATGCCTTCGCCCGTCAGGTCCATATAGGGATCTGAGACCGCCTTCGCATAAGTGTCAATACCGGCTTCTCCCGAAAAGACCATGGCAAACACGCTTCTTAATGCGCTTTTCACTGTTATCCCTATCCTGGGCTGCATGATGCCGTACCCCTCTTTGACCGTTCCGGTCGTTTCGTCCAGGACAGGGCGGTTGAGCGGGTGTGCTGACGCTCCGATCAGCTTCTGTGCGGCATCCCGGGGAAGCTGGGTATCCGCATCCAGCGTGATGACGTAGCTGATACCTGCCGGCAGGGGCAACGAAAGCGCTTCGATGCCTTCCACGTTCCTGCCAAGCAGCATTTTATTGAAGTCCATCAGCGCCCCGCGCTTCCTTTCATAGCCGGTATAAAGCCCTTCTTTTTCATTGAACCTTCTTTTCCGGTGGACATAATAAAATATCGGGACATCTTTTGCGTACTTGCCATTGAGCGCCTCTACAGCCCTTAGCGCAGCAGGGGCTATCCTTTCCTCCCCCTCTTCTGTTTCCCTGCTGCTGTCTCTGAAATCCCCGAGAAGCGAAAAATAAAGGTTGGCGCTGTTATTTGCTATATAATAGACTTCAACTTTTGAAATTATTTCAAGGGCTGTCTCCTCGTCTGCAAGCAGCGCCGGTACGACCACCATCGTTGCACATTCCACGGGTATTTGTTCTGAAAAATCCATTTTGGGTATAAATGCGGGCGAAACGATGGATGCAGCCGTCTTATTTACGATGGTGACCGCCGCTCCCGTGGCCGGAAGAAATGAAAGGATGCAGGCGATCACTGAAAGCGAAACCAGGTGGGTGGATGAATATGCGTAAAGCACAGCCAGCAGGATAAAAGCGGCGGCAACCGTGAAGATGGAAAATACATATAGCTGGGCAGCTTTCTTTTTTATCGAATCGGTGATACGCATCCCAAGCGTAGGAGAACAGTAAAGGTCCCTTAAGAGCTCTCCTATGCCGGCATCGAGCAGGTAATAGCCGGTATGCGCCGGCTTGCCTTCGTGGTTTTTTGTGCATTCGACAGCTTTGGCAGCGACGAGTTTTTCGGAAACATTCAGTTTTCTTGCGAGCGTTTCAATGCGCTTTCTGTAGCAGTCCCTGGTATCAAAGTCCATGGCCTTATAAACGGGGTCTTCCCGCAGCGTTTTTTCCACTGCGCTGAGCTCTTCGAATATATCTTCCCAGGTCAATGCTGCGAGCATCCTCAGGGTCGTGATGGCGTTGCTTATCAGCGCTTTGTTCTGCGCCTGCGCCTTATGCTCCGTCTGGATCATCCGGTCAGCCGTAGTCCCTTTCCTCTCCAGCCGTTTATCCAGCCAGACAAAAACGCTTTGAGGGACTTTTTCATCGCGGAGTATCCGCATGAATCTCTCCACGAACGCCGGCTTCAGCATGCTCTCATAGCGCCGGAGCACATCGTTTATCCTGCCGTTTTCCCGCTTCCCGGATTCCCTGGCCGCTTGAGCCGCCTTCTCGGCTTCGTCGTAGTACCGGCGTGATTCGATATAGTGCGCAGCGATTGTACCGGCAGATTTGATAAGGGCTATCTTGAGCATCATGGGAATAGCCCAGATCTCGTTCATCAGCAGATGGTCTTCAGACTGGTAGGCGCAAAAAAAATTCGTGATGATCTCTTCTGTAACAGCGCAATTGGTATGCGTCACCATTTCCGCCGCTAAATAGTAGACTCTGGGCAGGAGGAAGGAATGCGCAGCTGTCTGTATCCAGGGCATGCTTTTATAATGACGGATACTATAGTTCAGTTCTATATCTTTCAACTGCTCTTCGATAAGGTAGTAGTTGTCATGCAGCCACTGGGCGGCAGGAAGGATCTGCCTTTCCTTGCCGGCTTCTTCGTTTATCATCATATATGCTTTTTTCAGCGTTTTTTCGTCGTCTTCGAGCGCAGGAAAGAAGCTGCACCGGGTTTTGCGGCATTTGACCGTCTCGACAAAGGCCAGGTCTTTGGCATGCTGCTCAAGCGCTTCGACATTCAGCACGATGTCTTTGAAACCGTATTCTGCTGTAGATTCTCCGTGCCGGGCAAACCATAGAGAAGGCGAGAGCTTCATTTACGACCTCCGAAGGATTGGCATCAATTCACAATTAATCGTATTATTCTCCTTTTGAGCCGGTGAAATACGCAGCGGGGGCACTATCTCGTTTGCAGGGTTTTGGCTTTTGCCCAAAAAAAGAAAAGCCAATGAAAGAATTTAATCCATCAAATGGCGTGGCTGTTTTAGATATGCCCCGAATCTCCTTTGACGCTTAAGCACAGCTCCAAAAGGTAAAATTTTCCCTTCCGCTCCAAAAAATCTGAAAGCCCTCTTTGTTTGTCTGCGGAAGGGGATAGGTATTTTCTACCCTATAACTTTAATCCGTGAATTCTATTTCGGCCTGTTTCTCAACCGCCGTTTCTGATAAAACTCCCGTGCTTACATAGAGCGGTTACTAATAGTCTTTATCGGTGATTGGTAACGATTCTACGGGTGAATAATCGCTGATCGGGTTTCCGCTCAAATATAAAGCATTTAATTTTGTCAGATTGGACAGCACGCTGATGTCGCTGATTTGATTGCTGTCCAACCAAAGCTCAGTCAGGTTTGTCATGCCGGACAGCACGCTTATGTCGCTGATCTGATTGCTGTCCAAACCAAGCTCAGTCAGCTTTGTCAGGCCGGATAGCGCGCTGAAGTCCGTTATTTGATTGTTGTTCAAATCAAGCTGAGTCAGGTTTGTCAATCCGGACAGCGCACTGATGTCGCTGATCTGATTGGCACCCGAACTAAGCCGAGTCAGTTTTGTCAGGCCGGACAGCGCGCTTATGTCGCTGATTTGATTGCTTTTCAAATAAAGCCAAT
>JAUYED010000101.1 GCA_030691525.1 Bacillota bacterium
TTTGTTTGCTTTTATATTAAATAGGGGCTGCGTAAATCAGCAGCCCCTATTTAATATAAAAGCCGAAAATTGATATTTTTTCACTTCCTTTATATCTCTTTTTAAAAGATGCTCAGTAGCATATACGAAATATCTCTTATAATTGATTCGCAAGTGAAAAAAATATTACTCTTCCAAACAGATTTCTTACAGGTGCAAAATATTCCGCGACAATCTGTTTGAGCTTGTATAACCCTGAGTTCCTGCACTTTAGCACGCATGGCTCCCCGAAAGTTTGCCCCCTTCAATACGACAAAGCCAGTGATCTCTTGCGCTTGCCTTCGATATCATTTTATCCTTGATTTCCATTTCCACAGTCCCACAATGACGCCAAAGGCGCCAAAAATGATTTCCAAGACATTGACCCACACGTCGCTTTTGAAAGCAGGGGCACTCAAAAATCCCAAAATGCTTATGACCATAAGCAAGGCACCCAATATCACACAAGTTACTCTGCGCACATTCTTTCCCTCCTACTTGTTTTTTCTGCGTCCCCAGCCTTGTCCCTGGTTGCCTTCCCTGCCGATCTCATTCCAATGTTGTTCCCTGGGCTGGTCTGCAAGCCGCTTCGTTGACCGTTTGTTCGATGCCCGCTCGGCCCGGGCATTTTCCCTTGGCGCTTCTCCGGGAGACTTGTCTTTCATAAATTTAAAGCACATACTTTCGTCCGTCCATTCTTACATCCTTTTGAAAATAGGTCATAATCACTGATACCTGAAATCCATCGCTGAGAAACATCGCACCTCCGCGGTTCATTTAATTATTTTGTGAGTATACGATATCATAGGTCATATGGCAGCCCCGTCGTGTTTCGCTTTTGTTTAGTCTTTGCGTATTGAACAAATAATATAGATGAATGAAAAGGCGGAACAAAATCCGCCTTCATTACACTGCGTATATTCTACAGATTATTACCTCCACTTGCCGAATGCGATAAGCAAACCACCGCCACCTAAAACGATCTCAATAATCTCCAATACCTCACTTGATTTAAAGAAACCAACGCCGACTAACCCGAGAATACCAATAGATAAAAATGCAATGCTTAGTACTAATAGAGCGATCCTTTTCACTTAGACATACCTCCTTTGTGGAATACACAGTGTAATATGAATAATCACGATAGTGAAATCACAAATTAATTATACTACTTAACAAATTTTGTGTAAAGTCCAAACGCTGTAAAATCGCTGGGGCACCGAAGCGTCAGGGCGGGCAGTCTATACTTGCTGCGCAGGGAACACGCCCTTTTGAATCCATCATATCGAAAGAGCTGATTTTGTCAAGAGCGGTCAGCGGGGGATAGCGTCAACTTATTGTAGGCCAAGAAAGTTATTTTATTGAAGCCAAGCCTTGAAGTACCAAGTATAGCGGCCTACGCTTTCCCCGGGTCAACACTGGCAGCGAAGCTGTCATCACTGCTGAAGCCGTTTTCCTGATGCTTTTTTCCATCCCTCTTCTCACAGTAACTGATGGCATGGTCGTTGAATTTTATACAACGAAGACCCGCCATCTGCATCCCTCAAAGACCCTGCATAAGGTCCCCGGGAGGATTTGTTTTTTAATGGGGCTGTTAGGAAGTGGCAGCCATAATCAAAGTTATTGCTTGCCTACGGGCCGGAAATAAACTATAATTGCGGTGGTATTTTGATAAGCCTATTTTGGGCAATACTGAGAATACTTTATGCTGCGAGGTACATTTATGGAACAATACGTGGTCTTGAATAAGAATGATTTCGACGACTTCATTGACATCCTCGCGAAATTGCAGAAACTGGTTGCGCCGGTGAAGCGGGGCGAAAAAAACTATGCTTTTGATGAAGTTACTTCGAGCAGCGAGATAGCTCTGAAATATATCCCCACGATACTCCCGCCCAAGAAATATTTTCTTCCCCAGAATGAAACGCTGGTTGAATACAATAAAAAGCAGAACAAGAGGGAGGGCACTCTCTATTCTGAACCGCTTACGATTTTCGGAGTGCATACATGCGACCTTGCAGGGATACAGTGCCTCAACATAGTATTTTCCGACAGGCCCATGGATGCCAACTATAACCTTCGCAAGAAAAAGATACTGGTGATCGGCCTTGAGTGCAACGAATACTGCGATGAATACGCAAGCTGCGCTTTGATGCACAACCAATACCCCAACGGCGGCTATGACCTCTTTTTTACTGAGCTTGAAAACAAATTTATCATCCATGTCAATACCCTCTCGGGGGAAGAACTCATTAAAAAAATGGGGATGATAAAGCCCGCAAGCGAAGAGGATATGAAAGGGCTTGAACAGCTTCGCATAAAAAAACGGAAAATCTTCAAGCCGGAGATAGATATCTCATATAGCAATCTGCACCCCCTTTTTGAAAAATCATTCAATAACGATGTTTGGAATGATATTGGTAATAGATGCCTTTCGTGCACCAATTGCACCAATGTATGCCCTACCTGCTACTGCTACGACATGGGGTATGACACAGACCTGGACATGAATTCCGGCAGCTTGATCCGGAAGTGGGATTCCTGCCAGAGCAGGCCTTTTGCAACGGTGGCCGGCGGCGAAAGCTTCAGACCTGAAAGGGCAGCCCGCCAGCGCCACAGGTATATGAGAAAGTTCAACTATGCGTTCGACAAATACAACCGCTATTTCTGCACCGGCTGCGGAAGGTGCTCGCGGACCTGCATGGCAAAAATCAACCTGAAGGAAACGATCAACACGTTGATAAAGACAGTGAAGGCGGAAAAGTGAAATGGAAAGAGCAGTTTTATTAAAATCACCTTACTTGACCTATGAGGGGAAAATACTTTCGGCCAAGATGATTGGAAAAGAGGAAAAATACTTCAAGATCGTCTTGAAAGGCGGCCGGCTGCTTGACTTTGAACCGGGGCAGTTTCTGATGGTAGCTATTCCGGGGGTCGGAGAAGCTCCTGTATCTATTTCATCCTCTCCTTCTCAGGTGGGTTATTTTGAGCTTGTAGTGAGAAAGGTAGGCACACTTACCTCCGCAATGCACAAGCTGGAGGAAGGCGACCAGGTGGGGATACGCGGTCCCATGGGAGTGGGGTTCCCGATCCAGATCCTTGAAGGCAGCGACCTTTTGTTTGTAGCCGGCGGTTTGGGTATAATCCCCCTTCGTTCACTGATAAACTATGCAATAGACAACCGGAGGGATTTCGGCAAGGTGAGCATCCTGCTTGGCTGCAAGACACCGGAAAACCTGCTTTTTAATGATGAACTGGATACCTGGGGGAAAAGGCTGGACGTCAATTTCAGCTGCATCGTTGACAGGGCGGCTCCGGACTGGAAGGGAAATGTAGGGCTTATAACGTCATTGATACCCGGCGTGAACCTTGACAGTGAAAGGACCTTTGCCATCGTTGTCGGCCCGCCGATCATGTACAAGTTTGTTATAGCAGAACTCCTTAAGAAAAAAATCCCCGAAAGCCAGATTTATGTTTCACTTGAGAGGCATATGAAATGCGGAATAGGTTATTGCGGCCATTGCCAGATGGGGGGAATATATTGCTGCAAAAACGGGCCTGTTTTCCAATACAGTAAAATTAAAAATAATATTGAGGCGTTTTGATTATGAGAAAAAAGAGGATTGCATTTTTTGATTTTACTTCATGTGAGGGATGCCAGCTGCAGGTTGCAAATCTTGGAGAGGTATTGCTGGATGTTCTGGATATTGTTGATGTGGTCATGTTCAGGGAAGTCATGTCGGAAAAAACTGAAGATTATGATATTGCCGTCGTTGAGGGCAGCATAACCACCCCTCATGATGTTGAGCGGATAAAGGAAATACGGAAAAAGGCAAAGGTGCTGATCGCCTTTGGATCATGCGCCGCCATCGGCGGGATCAACGGTATGAAGAACAACTTTGACCTGGATGAAATAAAGAAATATGTGTACGGGAAAAACGCAGGATACTTTGAGACGATAAAAACCAGTGCATTGGACCAGGTGGTCAAGGTGGATTACTACGTTTATGGCTGCCCTATATATCCCCCTGATTTCTTAAAAGTTCTCAAGCATGCGATACAGGATATACCGTATACCACAAAAGATGTGGCTGTCTGCGCGGAATGCAAGCTCAATGAAAACGAGTGCATGTATGATAAGGGTATCGCGTGTCTCGGCCCGGTAACAAAGGGTGGGTGCAACTCATGGTGTATCAACAGCGGCAATATCTGCTATGGATGCCGCGGCATGGTGAAAGAGCCGGTAAAAAACGGATGCATGGAAGTATTGAATAAATACAACATACCGGTGGAATGGATAACTAGCAAGTTCAATATGTACAACAAGACGCTGGAATCGGAGGATAAAAAATAGATATGAGCAGAACTGTAAAGGTGGATGTTCAATACCTGACACGTATCGAAGGGCATGGAAACATCGTTGTCAATGTAAGGAATGGCAAGCTAGAGGAATGCAAACTGGATATCGTGGAGTCCCCGAGGTTTTTTGAAGGGATGCTCCGGGGCAGGTCAATATTCGAAGCGCAGCATATCACATCCCGCATTTGCGGCATATGCGCCTGCGCCCACTCTCTTGCCTCCATACAGGCGGCGGAGGATGCCATCGGGTTCGTTCCTTCGGAGCAGACCAAAAAACTAAGGAAGCTTCTCCTTGACATAGAAATACTGGACAGCCACCTGCTGCATACCTATTTCCTTGCTTCGCCTGACCTGCTCGGCGTAAAAAGCTTTGTGCCCCTGATAGACACGCATGGCACACTCGTCCGCAGAGCCCTCCGTATGAAGAAGGCGTGCAACGATATTTGCGAGATTCTTGTGGGGAGGCATATCCATCCGATATCCTGCATCGTGGGCGGCTTTACAAAGATACCCCGTGAAAATGATATCGAAACGATATTGAATATCCTTTATGAGATGAGAAACGACATGGATGCGACGGTCGAACTGGCTAAGACGCTGAAATTTCCCGACTTTACCAGGGAGACCGAATATATAGCCCTTGTGAACGATACTGACGGATATCCTATGATAGAAGGCGACATCGGCTCAACTGACGGCATGCGGATCAACAAACATGAGTACAGGAAGGTAACAAATGAATTTGTGGTACGGCATTCATCCACCAAGCATGCCAAGGCAAGCAGGGAATCCTATATGGTGGGCGCCCTTGCGCGTTTCAACCTGAATTCGGACAAGCTCCACCCCAAAGCAAAAATGGTTGCAGGAGAGCTTGGCATGAAGCCGCCCATATTTAACCCTTTCCTTATCACTGCGGTACAGGTCATAGAAAGTGTACACTGCCTGGAAGAGGCGATCAAAATTCTTGAGGAGCTGCAAAGAAAGGGTACCGACCAGAAAGAGGCGGTGATCGTAGGCATAAATGAGAAGAACACCATTCCTGTAAGGGCAGGCGTCGGAGTCGGTGCTGTTGAAGCCCCGCGGGGCACCCTCTTTCATTGCTATGAGGTTGATGGAACAGGAAAAATAATCAATGCGGATTGCGTCATCCCTACATCCCAGAATATCAACAATATAGAGCGCGATATGAGAAAGCTGGTCCCCGAAATTCTCGATAAGCCCGACGAAGAGATCACACTGATGATGGAGATGCTGGTAAGGGCGTATGACCCCTGCATCTCGTGTTCCACGCATTTTCTCGATGTTAAATTCATTGACAAGTAAAATAAAGCAGTGTTTAAAACTGCATAAAGGGCTGAATATCATCGTGTCTCGTGGCAACAGCTTTCGCAAGGACGACGGGGTGGGCCCTTTTATCGCATCGCAATGAGAGCCGGCTGATAACCTGATATTCATTGACGCGGGCATCACGCCTGTAAATATCGCCG
>JAUYED010000120.1 GCA_030691525.1 Bacillota bacterium
AAAAGTCCTGTATCTCGGAGTCTGAAACTTCCGTTACAGTAGCTTTAATGGCATTTTTGGCTTTTTCAACGAATTTAATGTCTTCTAAATATGCTTTATAGGTTTCGCGCGTATACCCCATGGCTGCTAAACCGCTGTCTACAGTTTTTTGTATGTCTTCCTGCGAGGGGTTTTCATTCCCTCCGTCTTTCAGCTGCTGGATGGCAACCTGTTCCGCCTGCTCGAATTCGTTCTGGAACTGTTCCTCTACGGCCTGCGCTTCTTCATCCGACAGCCCCGTCACCCCATATTCGGAGCAATACTGTTTGATGACCTCGGTCTGGATGAGTCCATCGGTTATATTCATCTCCAGGCCGGTAAACTGTGACTTGTAATCGGGGTCGCCCTCTTTGGCAGTGATATAATTCGCTTTTACTGCGTTGGTAAAGTCAACGATCAACCCTTTTTTTATTTCTACGTTGTTTACGCGTGCTATTACCTGCTCCCTGTCGCGCTCGGGGTTCACCTGCGCAACGTTGCAGCCCGCCAGTACCACTATTGCAATAAAGCAGAGAGCAGCTGCCGCCAATCTTTTTGCCGTGGTCATTTTTCAATCCTCCCTTGAATAGTTCAAGCCATATTATACATGCTCCCGGCTGCTCATGCAAACAGATAATCCTTTTATCTGCCAAAGAAGATTTTGGAGCGCATTTTCCCCGCTCTCCGCCTTTACCTTGATGGAAGGCGGCTGCGTGGCGGACAGCTTCATGGCGTCTTTATTAGCTTTGAGAAGCGCCAACAGCCGTTTTACATCCGGCTGCGCGTCAAGCTGATATGTGAGCACGATGTCGCTGCCTGAAGGCGAGATGGAAGCGATGCCCGCGCGTGAGGCCTCCCGCCGTATGAGTGCGATATGCATCAGGTTCTGTACTGCAAACGGGATCTTTCCAAACCGGTCAACCAGCTCTTCTCCGGTTTCCTCCAGGTCTTTTTCGTTTTCTATCGCAGCGATGGCCTTATATATTTCTATCCGCTGTGTTTCGTCTTCGATGTATGATCTCGGGATGTACGCCTCTATGTTCAAGCCGAAGGACGCCTCTTTTGTTTCCTCGGCCTTGCCGCCCTTTATTTCGGCGACCGCTTCGCGCATGAGCTTGCAGTACATATCATAGCCCACAGCTTGCATATGGCCGTGCTGCTGGGCGCCCAGCAGGTTGCCTGCGCCGCGTATCTGCAGGTCCCGCATGGCTATCTTGAAGCCCGCGCCGAATTCGGTGAATTCCCTGATGGTATCCAGGCGTTTCTCTGCGGGCTCGGTGAGCACCTTGTCCCGCCTGAAGGTGAAAAAAGCGTATGCGACCCTGTTTGAACGCCCCACTCTCCCTCGCAATTGGTACAGCTGTGATAAACCCAGTGTGTCCGCGTCATAGACTATGAGCGTATTGACGTTTGGGATGTCCAGGCCGGACTCGATGATGGTGGAGCAAAGGAGCACGTCGTACGCTCCTCTATAAAAATCCAGCATGATGTTTTCCAGCTCTTGCTCGGGCATCTGGCCATGCGCCATCGCGATGCGCGCCTCGGGCACCAGCCCCTGAAGGTGCTGAAGGAATTTATCCATATACACAACGCGGTTATAGACAAAGTACGCCTGCCCTTTGCGCGCCATTTCCTTGAGTATGGCTTCCCTGACGAGCGTATCCGAATATTCCATTACGTATGTCTGGACAGGGTAGCGGTCCTCGGGAGGCGTTTCTATCACGCTCATGTCGCGGATGCCTACAAGGGACATCTCCAGCGTGCGGGGGATGGGCGTGGCCGTCAGAGTGAGAACGTCCACTGTTTTCTTCAGCGTTTTTATCTTTTCTTTATGTTCTACGCCGAAGCGCTGCTCTTCATCTATTATGAGGAGGCCGAGGTCAGAAAACTGCACCCCGCTCCCCAGCAGCATGTGCGTGCCGATGATGATATCTATATTTCCCTCTTTCAAAGCCTTGAGGGTCCTGCTCTGCTCGCGCTGGGTCTTGAACCGCGAAAGCATATCTATCCTGACGGGAAAACTCGAGAATCTTTCGGTGAACGTATTGAAATGCTGCTGGGCAAGTATGGTGGTAGGCACCAGCAGCGCGGCCTGTTTGGAATCCATCACGGCCTTGAATGCCGCCCGCGCAGCCACTTCGGTCTTGCCGTAGCCCACGTCGCCGCAAAGCAGCCGATCCATGATCTTCCCATTCTCCATGTCCGCCTTTATCTCGGCGATGCACACTATCTGGTCAGGGGTCTCTTCATAGGGGAAAGTTTCCTCGAACTGTTGCTGCCAGACGGTATCGGGCAGGTAGGTGTAGCCCTTTTCGGCCTGCCTGCCAGCGTAGAGCGTGATGAGGTCGGTTGCTATCTCGCGCACGGAACAGGCGACCCTGCGTTTCGTCCTCTCCCATTCCGCCCCGCCCAAGCGGGACAGGCGGGGCTGGCCTTCATCCGAACCGATGTATTTCTGTACCCTTTTTATCTGGTCGGTGGGCACATAAAGCTTGTCTTCATGGGCGTACTGCAGGACAAGGAAATCCTTTTGCTTCCCTTCGATCTTCAACGTTTCCAGCCCTTTGAATACTCCTATGCCGTGGTGCTCGTGCACGATATAGTCGCCGTTCCTGAGATCCGCGAGGGTATCCAGCCGGATGCCGCCCCTGAGTTTTGCCGTCTTTTTGTACCACCGTGCGCCGAACAATTCCTTTTCTGTCAGCAGCAGGAGCTTGATATCGGGGTACTCCGCCCCTTGCATGAAAGCCCCCGTCGTTACGAACACTTCCCCTTCGAATGGAGCCCTCGCCGTTTGCGCTCCGGGAGCCGCCTCGCAGCCGTTTTCAAGGAGCATGGCATGGATGCGCCCTGCTTTCGGCTCTGTCCGGGCGGCAAGTACAACGCGCCACTTCCTGTCCTTGTAAAAGTGCATCTCCCTGGCCAATTCCGCGCCGCTGCGGCAGGGTGCCGGCACCCTTGCATCGAAGCGGACGCTGGAAACAGGGTGGAAAGCTTCATATGGTCTCGGAAGGGTGGAGAAGAGCAGCAATGTCCGGCTCTTTTTGGCCTGTATGAACACATCATCAATGCTGCGGTACTGCCTGCTCATCCCCGGGACGATCTCGGCTCTTTCAAGCATATCCGCCGCATGGCGCGCAAAGGCCTCGTCTTCTGCCGCCGCCGTTTCTCTCATCCTCGCCGGTTCATCCAGGCATACGATGCAGTCCTTGGGGATATAGTCCATGAAGCAGGCGTCGTTTTCATAGAGGAGCGGGATGAATGACTCCGCGCCTTCGATGGAGCCGCCCTCCCTGAGCACGCCTGCACATTCTTCAAGGTAGTCCCTGGCCGGGCCATTTGCGCTTTTTGCAGCTGCCAGAAGCCGGCTGATGGCGCTATCCGCCAGCCATTCGGGCACAGGCGCCTCTGTTGCAGGATAAACAAGGGCTTCTGCCACGCCTGTCCCCGAGCGCTGGGACAGGACATCCAGTTCCCGGATGGATTCCACTTCATCGCCGAAGAGCTCCATCCTGTAGGCCATATCGCTCTGCACAGGGAAAATATCCAGTATGCCGCCGCGTATGGAGAACTGCCCCTTTCCTTCCAGCGCGCTGATACGCTCATAACCGAGGCGCACCAGTTTTGCTGAAAGCGCATCGAGATCAAGCGTTTTGCCCTTTTCGATGCGGATGATGGACATGAGAAATGCTTCCCCGGGCGGGAGCAGCGCACGCACCGCCTGCTGGGAAGCGGTAATGATCTTCATACTTTTAGAAAGGGTATGACCTATCGCCGCGATGCGTTTTGCCGGTGCGTCCAAGCTGTGCGCCGCCACTTTTCTGAGCATCACTTCGCGCGAGGGCAGAAAGACGGCGCCTGTTTCAAGGACAGCTTCAAATCCATCTGCCAGGCAGCTTGCTTCAAGGTCGTTTTGGGCAATGAACAGGATAGGCCTTCCTGTCTCCTTTTGAAGGGCGAGAAGAATAGGGACTTTGGTGTTTTCGGGCAGGCCGAAAACCGAGGAAGGCGTATGCCCGCCCCGGACGGTTTCTGAAAGCGCCGCAAAACGGCTGCTTTCTATTATGGGAAGCAGTACAGCTTCATTTGCCAAAGGGAATGAACCACCGCCTTATCGTGGGAAAGGGGCGTTGCCCCCTTCCCAACCTTCCCCTGTCTTGCCCCGCTTGCACTTCGTGCGGCCAGCGGGGCGCTTCTTCTCATCTCGAAACTGCGTTATGCTGACATTTGACGCGCATGTCGCCAAATGTCATCATCACTATAAGCTAAGATAGTTAAATAGACGTATCACACTTCTTCATTTCTTGTATTAAAAGTAAGTATCTTCATATTCCTCATTACATACGATGTCTTTTTTTTCAACAATATATATAAATATCGTTTTCTCATAAACCGTATCCTTATATTTTGGTTTACAGATGTTGATATTCCTCGATTTTTCCGTAGCCGGTCTGTACCAACTTGGATGTTTGGAAGGATTCATTACAAATTCATCTATTTCTCTGTTTATAGATAAAACAAGTGAATATTTGCTATAGTCAATGTCATCCTTGATTTCTATATTATAATACTCCTCTCTTCTAAGTTCCTGTTTTTTACTGATAATAACAAATGTATAATCAGTAAAGTTCTCATCCGTTTTTATTGTTTGATATTCTTGAAGGATTAGGTTTACTGGCGAACATGCAGTAAATATAGCTAACACCACACAATATATTATCGCTAAAAAAATAACATTAAATCTTGCTTTACATCTCATTATTTCTTACCTTCTCGTACCGTAATAGTAGAACCCTGTAGGTTGCCTATCTCCATATATACAAGTTTCTACCCCGTAATAGGTTCTCTATTCATCAAAGAGGTTAGCATATCCTAGTTTAGGTTTCAGAAGTTCCGTTGAAGCTTTTCTGCGCTTCTCCGGCGCCGCTGGCTACTATCGTTTCCACTGCGTTTGCAGCGCTTTTCAGCGCCTCTTCTATGGCATTCAATTCATCTTTATGGAAACCGGAGAGCACATAATCCGCAAGGTCCCACTCGGGCGGCGGTTTATCAACGCCGATGCGGACGCGGATGAAGTCCTCGCTCTGCAGCTGGTAGATGACCGATTTCATGCCGTTGTGCGAGCCGGCGCTCCCGCATTTGCGTATCCTTATCCTGCCCAGCGGGAGGTCTACATCGTCATAGATTACGATGAGGGAAGTCAGGGGCGTTTTATAGAAATCTACGATCGAAAGAACCGATTCGCCGCTCCTGTTCATGAACAGCTGCGGCTTGACCAGCACCAGTTTTTCGGTGCCGAGCATCCCTTCCCCGTACAGAGAGTGGAAGCCGACTTTTTTTAACGGGATGTCCCATTTCCCCGAAAGTATGTCTAATGTAAGAAACCCGGCGTTATGCCGTGTCCATTCGTATCTTTTGCCGGGGTTTCCCAGCCCGACGATGATATACATGGCTTTTACAACTCCCGCTTGAAACTATTTCTCAGCTTTCACAAACAAAGCCGCCTTTGATTTATTTCAAATCTTTATTCTTGAGCCATTTTTCACGCCAGCCCTCTTTTATCACCTGGCGTTCGCGGCCGATGCAGAGCGCGCCCTCGGGAACGTCATCCGTGACGGTGGAACCGGCGGCGATGTATGCGTCCTTTTTGACTGTCACCGGAGCGATGAGGTTGACATTGCAGCCGATGAAAACTCCGTCCTCGACGATGGTTTTGTACTTGTTGGCGCCGTCATAATTAACAAAAACAGCTCCGCAGCCGATATTGCAGTCTTTGCCTACCACGCCGTCTCCGATATAGGAGAGGTGGGATACCTTGGAGCCGTCGCCGATCTCCGAATTTTTCACCTCCACGAAATCCCCGACCCGGCACTTTTTGCCGATATGGCTGTTTGGGCGGAGGTAGGCGTAGGGGCCGATGACGCTCCCGTCTCCGATGCTGCTCTGAAGGATCACGGAATTTTGGATCTTCACGCCGTTGCCTATCACGCTGCCGTTTATCCTGCTGCCGGGGTAAAGGATGCAATCCTCGCCTACTTCCGTCGAACCCTCAAGGAAAACACCAGGGTACACCACCGTGTCCCGCCCGATCCTGACGCCGTAGTCTATATAGGTATCGCCGGGGTCTATCAGGGTCACTCCTTCCATCATCAGCCGCCTGTTGATCCTTTTTGCTATCAGGCGCCTGACCATGGCCAATTGCTCCCTGTCATTGATGCCGAGGCATTCTTCTTCGGTCGTTTCCACGGCGGCCACCCTCTCGCCTTTTCCGGCAAGGATGGCGATACAGTCCGTCAGGTAATACTCGCCCTGGGCATTGTCGTTTTCAAGCCCGTCCAGCGCAGCGAGCAGCTTTTTTGTTTTGAAGCAGTACATGGAAGCGTTGATCTCGTTGATGGCTTTCTCCTTCGGGCTGCAATCTCTTTCCTCTATGATCTTTGCCACCTGATCTCCGTTTCTTATTATCCTGCCGTATCCCGAAGGGTCCTGGAACTTTGCAGTGAGCACCGCGGCAGAAGCGTTCCCTGCCGCCGCTATCAGGCGTTTCAACGTTTTCGCTGCGATAAGGGGCGTATCCCCCGCTATGACCAGAACCAGTTCAGGCCCTTTTTCAAGATATTTACGAGCCATCATGACGGCATGGCCTGTCCCCCGCTGCACCTCCTGCACGGCAAAATCCGCTCTTTCTGCATAGCCGCTGAATATCTGCTGGCCGTCTTTCCCCACGATTATCACGGGCTTTGCCCCCGTCGCTTCGCATGCGGCCTCCAGGATATATTCCAGCATCGGCCTGCCGCAAAGCGTGAAAAGCGGCTTGGGAAATTTGGATTTCATCCTTTTCCCTTCTCCGGCCGCCATTATGACTGCCATGGCTTCGGCCATATAGCTTCCCCCTTTCAAGGGCATCATGCCATAATGTATTTTATTGCAATGTTGAAACAAGTGTCAATCAAAAGCTGGGCTATGAGCTGAATATAAAAAATGCGGGGGCATTTTCTTTGCACCCCGCATCGTCCTCCGGCTTTTTATTCGCCTTCGCCCTTGATTTCATCAAATTTGAGAAGTACCGCAGACTGGAGCTTTTCTCTTGCCTGGGAATTGATGCTGTGGGCGATGTCCTTGTATTCGCCGCTGGGTGTCTTTCTGCTTGGCATTGCAATGAAGCAGCCGTTTTGCCCTTCGATCACCTTGATATCGTGGACCACGAATTCATCATCGAAAGTAACAGAAGCGACAGCCTTCATCTTGCCGTCTGAATTTATTTTCCGGATACGGATATCAGTGATGTTAATATTGTCCACCACCCTTGCAGAATAGTATCTTAGTAATAATTCGCCATATTGCTAATTTTTCCTTCTAAAAATCATATTATTTAATACTTTTTTCATTCATAGCGGCAGTTTTTGCAGCACAAACGGCCTCCGGGAAATATGTATTGATTGTCGGCGCAGCGTTAGCGTATAATATTTTGTGTCTAAAAAGTCAAAACATCTTGAGGTGAAATGGATGGAACAGCCCCTTATCAAAGACTTTTTGGGAAAACGGGTCCATATCATAGGCATTTCGGGCGCAAGCTTGTGCGGTCTTGCTGAGCTGCTCAGAGAAAAGGGCTATCAGGTCACGGGCTCGGACAGGGCAGAAAACATATTCACCCCGTACCTTCGAAAAATGGGGATTGATTTTACCATAGGCCACGACGAGAAAAATGCCGAAGGAGCCGATCTGGTCGTATACTCCGGCGCCGTGCCCGAAACCAACCCCGAACTGGCTTATGCCCGGAAGAACGGCATTCCCGTTATGGAGCGCGCCACGCTGCTCGGGCAGATAATGGCAGCATACCCTGTGGCCATAGGCATATCCGGATGCCACGGAAAGACAACTATCACTTCTATGATCGGAAAGATACTCTTGGATGCAGGCCTGGATGCGACCATCCATGCGGGCGGCGTGCTGGACTATCTCGGAGGGGGAGGTACGCGCGTGGGAGCAGGCGGCATCTTTCTCACCGAAGCGTGCGAATACCTGGATAGTTTCCTCCGGTTCGCTCCTACTATCGCCGTTATAAACAATATTGATGACGACCATTTGGATTATTTCACGGGCGGCATCGAGCAGATATATCAGTCTTTCAAAAAGTTTGCAGGGTTAGTCCCCGGGAGCGGCGCCGTCTTTTGCTGCGGGGATGAGCCTCTCGTCAGGCGGCTGATGGGCGAGCTCGGCCGGAAATGTACTGCTTACGGGCTTTTGCCCGAAAACGACTATACTGCGAAAAACATCTCTTACAATGATTACGGGTGCGCTTCCTTCACCGTACTTTGCAAGGGCGCTCCCCTGGGCAGGGTGGAGCTCTCCATCCCCGGCGACTACAATATAGTCAACGCTCTGGCTGCCATCAGCGTTGCCATGTACCTTGGGGTGGCTTTTGACATCATTTCAAAGTCCCTTTCGGATTACCAATGCGCAGAGCGCAGGTTCCAGTATCACGGCAGCGTTGACGGGGTGAAGGTCTATCATGATTTTGCGCATCACCCAAGCGCAGTGAAAGCGTGCCTCCGGGCGGCGCGAAAGTTTAAATTTAATAAACTCTGGGTCGTCTTTCAGTGCAATTCCTTTTCGCGCGCAAAAAAGCTTTTTGATAAATTTGTAGAGGCATTTGACGAGGCCGATTCTATCATCATCGCAGAGATATTCCCGGGTCGCGAAGTGGATACCGGCATCATCCACGGCAGGGACATGGCCAAAGCCATCGCGGCGCGCGGCAAGGAGGCCGTTTATATCGCCACTTTCGAGGAGATACGGGATTACCTCAAGCCAAGGTGGAAGCCGGGGGACATGGTGCTGATGGTGGGCTCGGGAAATATAAACCAGCACGTGTGGAAGATACTTGTGTAAATATATTGAGGACGGATTGCCGCGGAGCTAACGCTCCTAAGCAATGACAGGGGAAGAATAAAAAAACCGCCTGACAGGCGGTTTTGGTATATTTATTTTTCACTTTTCTTCGCCGTTCGGAATTCCCTGTGCAAACGGCGCAAGCTCGTCTATCATCATCTGGATGGGGACGCTCTGGAACAGCGGGCTGACCGCTTCGCGGTTATGGATGCGCAGCACGGCCTCGCCGAAGAGCGGCGCCACCGAAATGATCTTTATCTTGTTGCACTTGGTTACA
>JAUYED010000121.1 GCA_030691525.1 Bacillota bacterium
GGGATGGGGATCGGCGATGGCGTAGATATAATCGTTGGCGATGAAGAACA
Source organism: Bacillota bacterium (assembly GCA_030691525.1). Taxonomy (GTDB): domain Bacteria; phylum Bacillota; class Clostridia; order Christensenellales; family JAEXRW01; genus JAUYED01. Next base: position 51 of record JAUYED010000121.1, read on the forward strand.
GCCTGATAAAGCAAATATGATAATGAATATGAGTAAAAATTTATAATGGTACCTAATCGCCTTCATTTCTCACTCCTACCCTTTCATTTAAAATATGCATGGAACGTTATAGATTCTTTATTGTTGCAGTCGTTTGCGCACTCACATAGCAGCCTAAAAAGGCCGGATTTTTCTCACCCTAACCCGGTTTCCCATGCCTTTTCCCCTGGCGGAGAGGGTGGGATTTGAACCCACGGACGGGTACTAACCGTCGCACGATTTCGAATCGTGTGCCTTAAACCGCTCAGCCACCTCTCCACATCAAAACTATTCTGTTTGCGCGATTTTGAATATAGCACAATAGGGCGTATTTTTCAATTCCTCTTCCCCTTGGCCTGCTTTGTTTGTCCAAAGGCAAGTTGTGTTATTATATAGTTATCATTACATAATAACGGAGGGCTTTTTACTTTGAAGAAAATGCTTTCAACGCTCATTTCCTGCTTGCTCATCATTATCGTGTCCACCGGATGCACCAGCGCGGGAGGAGAACAATCTCCGTCGCAAACTCCGAGCGTACAAAGCAGCCAGCCGTCTCCGACAGCTTCAGGGCTCACCGCCTTTTTGAATACCTATGTTGAGGCAAAGTTCCCGGCATGGCAGGCGATGGAAAAAAAGTTTGAAGAGGAGCAAAACATTAATTTTTCTTTTCTTGAGCCTGGATTTATTATGGCGGACCTGGCGCTTACAGATTTTGCGCTCTACGATACCCGGTCGGTCCCGGAAGGAGATCCGGCATATATACCTGTATGGACAAATTCTAACGGCAGCCTTTTTGAATTCGGATGCGACCACGTTTTCCCGCAGGACGTCAACCAGAATAAAAAAGGCGACCATATCATCGCGGCAGGAAAATTTGACGTAGCAGGGATGCTTTCCTATGATTGGAGAGTAGAAAGCGGCGGCGTTATAACACAGAGGACTGTGATAGAAATAGTCCAAAATGCAGATGGCTCCTATGCTTCGCGAGTATTCTTCATTGGCAGCGACGGGTATCTCATCGGGGCCCTGGTCAGATTCAAGGGAGCTGATATCGAGGGCGCCCAGGTGGAAAAGGCCGCCGGCCTCGACTGTACCATAGATAGCATCTGGGGCAAGCAGGACGTCACGATACAGGATATGGCTGCCGGATACGAAATAGTATTTTCTTTCAGCTATATTGATGGGCAAACGGCTTCGCAATTAAAACAGGAATGATGACGATCATTAAAATCGCCGGCTGTACTTCGTATAGCCGGTTTTTGTTTCTTTTTATATATTAAATATTTATAAACACCCCGGCTGCAAACTTGAACAATAGAAAGGTTAGTGTTAAAATTAATCAGTTATCTCAGCGCCGTAAAGCATGGAGGATATAAGACCAATGAGCATATTGAATAAAATACTGGGCGGGTCGAATGAATCGCAGGTCAAGGCGCTGGCCAAACTGGCTGAAGCCGTAGAGGCGCGTGAAGCCGAGATGAAGGCGCTGTCGGATGAAGGCCTTCGCGCAAAGACTGCCGAATTCCGCCTAAGGTACGAACGGGGCGAGACGTTGGACGAGCTTCTCCCCGAGACTTTCGCTGCTGTGCGCGAGGCATCGGTCAGAACTACAGGGCTGCGTCATTTCAAAGTGCAGCTGATGGGCGGCATGGTGCTGCATCAGGGACGCATTGCCGAGATGAAAACAGGTGAGGGCAAGACGCTGGTGGCAACGCTTGCCGCGTACCTGAACGCACTGCCCGGCAAGGGAGTGCACATCGTCACCGTGAATGACTACCTCGCCAAACGCGACAGCGAATGGATGGGCAAGATATACCGTTTCCTCGGCATGAGCGTGGGCGTCATCCTGAACCCCATGGAAAACGATGAGAGAAGGATCGCTTACAACTCCGATATAACATACGGGACGAACAGCGAATACGGCTTTGACTATCTGCGCGACAATATGTCCATCTACAGCAGCCAGCTGACGCAGCGCGACCTGAATTTCGCCATCGTGGACGAAGTGGACTCCATCCTGATTGATGAAGCAAGAACACCGCTCATCATCTCGGGTGCAGGAGACAAATCCACCGAAATGTATACGCGCGCGGACAGGTTCGTTTCGCGGTTGAAGGAAGAGGGCGACTATACCAAGGACGAAAAGATGCACGCGGTGAACCTGACCGAAGAAGGGGTGCACAAGGCCGAGCAGGCGTTTGGGGTAGATAACCTGAGCGACGTGGAAAGTACCGAGCTGAACCACCATATCCAGCAGGCATTGAAAGCGCATGCGCTGATGCATCGCGACAAGGATTACGTAGTCACAGACGACGGGCAGGTCATCATCGTAGATGAATTTACAGGCCGCATGATGGTAGGCAGAAGGTTCAGCGACGGCCTTCACCAGGCGATCGAAGCCAAGGAGAATGTCAGGGTGGAACGTGAGAGCAAGACCATGGCCACCATCACGCTGCAAAACTATTTCCGCATGTACCAGAAACTTTCGGGAATGACAGGCACGGCCAAGACGGAAGAAGAGGAATTCAAGGGGATATACAAGCTGGATGTCGTCTGCATTCCTACGCATATGCCCATGATAAGAGAGGATTCCAATGACAGCGTTTACGTGACACGGGATGGTAAGTTCCGCGCGGTAGTAGAGGAGATCGCCGAACGCCACGCAACAGGCCAGCCCGTGCTGGTAGGCACCATATCCGTGGAGAAGAGCGAGATCCTTTCGGGGATGCTCAGGCGGCGCGGGATAAGGCACGAGGTTTTGAATGCGAAGTACCACGCGAAGGAAGCCGAGATAGTAGCGCAGGCGGGAAAGCTGGAGCAAGTCACCATTGCTACCAATATGGCCGGACGCGGCACGGACATCATCCTTGGCGGCAACCCCGAGTATATGGTCAAGCGCGAGATGCGCCAGATGGGATACGAAGACCACATCATCGGGGAAGCCAACAGTTTCGCAGAGACGCACGATGAAGAGACCCTGAAAGCGCGCGCAAAGTTCCAGGAACTGGTGAGAAAGCACACGGCCGTTACCGACGAAGAACATAAAAAAGTGGTCGGGCTGGGCGGGCTGCATATCATCGGTACCGAGAGGCACGAATCCCGGCGCATAGACAACCAGCTTCGGGGCCGCTGCGGGCGTCAAGGAGACCCCGGCTCCTCCCGGTTCTACATCTCGCTGGATGATGACTTGATGCGGCTTTTTGGTTCTGACAGGATAAAAGGCATGGTATCCTTCCTCAGCCCTGAAGATACGGTGCCTATGGCCTACAATATATTATCCAGGCAGATCGAATCGGCACAGAAACGCGTGGAAGGCCACAACTTCGGCATCCGGAAGCACGTGCTGCAATACGACGACGTTATGAACAAGCAGAGAGAGATCATCTATTCGCAGCGCCGCAAGGTGCTCATGGGAGAAGACGTCCACGATTCCATCACGGGCATGGTGGATCCGGTCATAGATGAAGCCGTGGACGCTTATTGCCCGGGCAACCTGTATGCAGAGGAATGGGATATTGACGGGCTGGCGGAACACCTGAATAAGACCTTCCTCCCCCGCGGCGAAAAGATAGTCGGCGACAAAGAAAGGGCGACGATAACCAGGCAAAAGCTGGCTGAGCGGCTGAAGGAGCGCGCGAAGGAGCTTTATATGGCACAGGAAGAAACCATCAAAGCGGACGGCGGCGACATGCGTGCGATAGAGCGCTTCGTGCTGCTCAAGACCGTGGATAATAAATGGACAGATCATATAGATGCTATGGACCAGCTGCGGCAGGGCATCGGCCTTCGGGCTTATGGAAATATTGACCCCGTCGTGGAATACAAGATGGAGGGCTTCGATATGTTCGACTCCATGATAAAAAGCATACAGGAAGAAGCGCTTTTCATCTTGTACCATGTCACCATCAAGCGCATGCCCGAGCGGAGGGAAGTCGCCAAAGTGCACGCCCTTTCGGCAGAAGACCAGCAGCAGGAAACAGAAAGGAAAAAGCCGATGGCCTCGCAAGGTGGAAAAGTAGGGAGGAACGACCCCTGCCCCTGCGGAAGCAGCAGGAAGTACAAGGAATGCTGCGGCAGGAACTAAAAAACATATGGTCAATCATACTTTACCAAAGGATGTGATAAGAGCGTTGATAGAGCTTGATGAGTTAAAGCAGGAGCTTCTCAGTATGTCCGAGACGCTGGCACAGGCAGGGGATTCACTTTGACCTGCCAGTGAAAAAAGCCGAGCTGAAAAAGCTGCAGGAGGAGATGTCCCAGCCGGATTTCTGGAACGACGTCGAAACGGCGCAGAAAACCAGCCAGAAAGCCAAAGCACTCGAGGGAAAGATCACAGGATACGAAAAACTTGCAGCCCGCCTTGAAGACGCCCTGACGCTGCTGGATATGGTCCGGGAGGAAGATGATGTTTCCCTCGTTCCGGAAGTCGAAGCCGAAACGCGCGAACTGAAAGGAAGCATCGAAGAGCTGCGTCTCTCTACTCTGCTTCGTGGGCAGTACGACCACAATAACGCCATACTTTCTTTGCACGCGGGTGCCGGGGGCACCGAAGCCCAGGACTGGGTGGAGATGCTCTACCGTATGTACGTGCGGTACTGCGAGAGGCATGGCTACGAGGTCAAGCTGCTGGATATTCTCGAGGGAGAGGAAGCAGGCATCAAAAGCGTCACTTTTCTGGCATCGGGTGAAAACGCCTACGGCTACCTGAAAGCCGAAAAAGGCGTGCACCGCCTGGTGCGCATCTCCCCTTTTGATGCCTCCAGCAGGCGCCATACTTCCTTTGCATCGCTTGACGTGATGCCTGAGATAGCGGACGACGCGGATATAGAGATAAAGCCGGAGGAATTGAGGATAGATACATACCGGAGCGGAGGCGCGGGCGGACAGAACGTGAACAAGGTGGAATCCGCCATAAGGATAACCCACCTGCCGACAGGCATCGTCGTCCAGTGCCAGAACGAGCGCTCCCAGATGCAAAATAAAGAAACGGCCATGAGGATGCTCAAAAGCAAGCTGCTGGAGATGAAAGAGCGCGAGCAGATGGAAAAGCAGACGGCGCTCAAGGGCGACATGAAGAAGATCGAGTGGGGCAGCCAGATACGCTCATACGTCTTCCACCCTTACAGCATGGTCAAAGACCACAGGACGGGCACTGAGACCGGGAATGTCCAGGCGGTGATGGACGGTGGATTGGATGATTTCATCAGCTCTTATCTTATGAAATCATGATTTCAGACCCTGTAAAAAAGCAGGACAAGCCCATTCGCACAAACATAAGCCCCCTTTTTGCGGCATAGAATTCATTATAAACTATGGCGCAGGAAGGGGGCCCTTTTTATGATAAAGGAAGCCGAACAAAGCGCGCCGCGCCACAGCAACCATACAGTCAATATAGATAACCGCAGCCGCGCAAGCGTCACGGGCGTCACCGACGTGGACAGCTTCGACGAAGGCACTGTAGCATTCTCCACCGAGGACGGGTTTGCCACCATCGTGGGACAGCACCTGCATATCAGCCGCCTGAACCTTGAAGACGGGCAGATGGTCGTCGAGGGGGAGATATACGGGCTCGAATACTCCGACCGCGAAGCGCACCAGGAAAAAAGCGGTGGCTTTTTCTCAAAGCTCTGGAAGTAGGGAGGAAAACGTCCGTGTATTCCACGCTGAACCAGGGGTATGTCATGCTTGCAGCATTCTGGGGAGGGATGGCGCTGGGGCTGGCCTATGACATCTTCCGCGCAGCCGGCAAAGCTGTGAAAGCGGGGAAAGTCCTGAATATCGTGATGGACGCGCTTTTCTGGCTGGCCGCAACGGGAGGCGTGCTTGCGCTGATATATTACGCCAACGACGGCGAGCCCAGGGCATATATTTTTGCGGGGATGGCGGGCGGCGCGCTGCTCTATTTCATCGGGCCGAGCGTATTGATCAGGATGGGGATAGCCCGTCTGGCCGGACATTTCTCGAAAATAGCGCAAAAAGCAGCCGGCAGAAGAACTTCGGGCAAGCAAAAAGAAGGAAATTTTCAAGCCGATGTCGAATAAGTTAATGTTACGACAATTATGGCAATATCAGCAACTAAAGAAGGCAGATCAACTTTGGAAGCACGAAAGTTTCAACCCAGGGATAATATCAGGGTGCTGCATCCGAGGCAGGAGCAGCCCGCACCCAGGCGCTCGAAACGGCACCGTCACCCTACCAAAAGGTTTTTTGCAGTGCTTATCGCTATAGGGCTCGCTTATGCAGGTTATATCGTCATATCCCAGGAAATAGGCATGGCCGAGATGCGAAAGGCGAAAGCGCAGCTTGAAGAGCAGATAAAAGCCGTCCAGCAGCAGGACGAGGACATAAACAGTGCCATTGAAAACACCAAGACCAATGAATACATCGAGAATACTGCCCGGGAAAAGCTCGGCCTGGTCAAAGAGGGCGAAATCAAGTTCGTAGAGAAGGATTGATCAAGGATTTTTCAATATTTCTCCATTAAAGCATCCCATAATAGGGGGGTGCTTTACTTTTGAAAAGCGGTATTGCGCCCGTGCAAAGAAAGGTTTATCATGATAAAGCAATTTTAATGAGCGGGAGTACAGCATGAAAATAACAGCAGTCATAGACATCGGCTCCAACTCCATCCGTCTGATGCTCGCCGAAGTGAACGGGCATGAAATCCGCTCTATCAGCAAGCGGCTCGTCATGACACGGATGGGGCAGAATCTTTACGGCAGCATGATATTGCATCCGGACGCGATCCAGAGAGGCGCCCAGGCCGTTTCCGATTTTGCAGACGACGCCAGAGACGAAGGAGCGCAGGAGATACTGGTTTTTGCGACAAGCGCCGTGCGCTCTGCTTCAAACAGGCAGGAATTCATAAAGCTGGTCAAAAAGATGACAGGCATTGATGTTGATGTGATAAGCGGCGAGCAGGAAGCGGAGCTGGGCTTTATCGGCGCCGTGAACGGGAACGGCGGCGTACTGGACATCGGCGGCGGCAGCACAGAGGTGATATGCGGAAAGAACGGCGGGATAGAATACACCAAAAGCTTTGATATCGGGACGGTACGCGCCCACGATATCTTTGGCGATACTTACAGGGGCGGCGAGACCTGCGTCATCGAATGGGCGCAAAAGCCCTTCAGCGCCGCCGCTCAAAGCAAGCCGATCCTCGAATGCGAAAAATGGACGGGCATCGGCGGGACGGTTACGCAGATGGCGGTGCTGGACCTCAAGATGCCCAGGTACGAGCCCGATGCCGTTCAGGGGCATGTCATGGGCATAGAAACAGTGGAGGAGATGCTCTGCACGCTTTGGAGCATTTCGCTGGAGCAGAGGGAGGCGCTCATAGGGATGGACCCCCGGAGGGCGGATATCATACCCTTTGGCGCTGCCATCACGCTGGCTTTCATGAGGGCTGTTTCCGCCAAATGCCTCTTTGTGAGCGACAGGGACAATATGGAGGGCTATCTGATAAAGCATTTGAAATAAAGATGTTGACTTGGCATAGCATATGCTATAGAATAAGTTTTACGTCGCGGGGTAGAGCAGTCTGGTAGCTCGTCGGGCTCATAACCCGGAGGCCGAGTGGTTCAAATCCCTCCCCCGCAACCAGCATGAAAAGCCCTCAGGAGAAACCTTGGGGGCTTATTCATATTTTTGGAGCATGCATTCGTTCAGATAACAATGGATACCTATTCGCATGTATTGCCGGAACTGCAGAGTGAAGCAATGAATACAATTGCCAACTATTATGAATTAATGGCCTAGCATAGTTGAATTATTAACTATGAGCCGTATAGAGGGGAGAAGCATAAATTATAGATATCTAGTTCATAGTTCTCATTGTAAATTATTCCAGAAAAGCTTAAAATAATATTGCAGTTTTATTTACAATCACAGAAAAAATATAATTATTATTACATTTTACAAAATAATTTTATGAAGAAGGCTTTGTAATATGGCAAGTTATGTTATTAAGGCAGATGCCACAATAAAAATGGACTTTGGAGTACCATCTTTTAGTTTCTCCGCAGAAGACCCTATTGATCTTATAGTATTAATAATGGCTTTATTTATAAAAATAAGATGGTTACTCTCCGGACAATCGGAATTGGAAATTTTTAAGGAAAACTACAAGGATATGATTGATGATTACCCTCAATCAATTAATGGAATAAGCAAAATATTTCGTATTAACATGGATTTGAACGGCACTAATCCGATGAAGGTGCGGATTTCAAAATATGGGACCATTTCTTTTACTTCAAAATTCCCGTTGCATTATAGTAATGTATCGATAATGAATATAAGCATGATATTTATTGACAAGGTTTATCAAATTATAGGGGAAGATTCAAAAAAGATCATGGGTGATATTTTGGTAGATATTAAAGAACTTATATTAGACAACAACGAAGATACGTCAATTTCAAGAATGTTTACTTTATATCACTCTCTTGTTGATTTAATCAGTGAGAAAAAAAGCGACTAAAGGAAAAACAATAGCGATAATTGCAAACGTATCAGTATTAAAATTGTGGAGTTAATAAAATAATACGAGTTGGCAAAATGATGGTATTCGGAGGTAAAAATGTCTTCAAAGAAAAAAATCAAACAACAAAGCATGCTATATTCTTACAAAATAGCAAATGACACATATTCAATAATGGCTGATAAGGAAATATTTCCCGACGGGGGTTCACTCACAGTTGTTGGTTCTACAGTTATGGCATTATACTGTTTTCTGATAGCTGGGTTTTTTAGCCAATCTGATCCTAATTTTGATATCGCGCAGGAAATTCCTTTAAACTACAAAAAAAGTCTACTTGAAAAAGGTGTGCCTATAAATGAGGCAAATATTTTCATAATGTCAGTAAATGAAGCTTATAACGATTTCCGGGGGATTGCAATTAAGGTTCAAGAAGATAGCAATAATGACATTCAAGTTATTGTAAAGGCACTTGCTGATCGAGTCGTCATATACTTCCATATTGAAAATACTGAAAGTGTTAATAAAGCTATACAAGGTTATATACTCGATTTTCTCGGACAATGATGTGCCCCCAAAAATTGAACCAGTTCCGATCTTAATAAGATAAACTAATATTGAAATAGGACCTATCACTGTGGGCAGAGCAGAATTGACGACGACTATTTGGTGAAAAATATAATGCTCCTACTATTCTTCAATAACCCGGAGGTCGAGTGGTTCAAATCCCTCCCCCGCAACCATTGAAAAAGCCCGGGACAAAAATCTCGGTTTTTTTCATTCTCGGATTCTAAGTATGCAATAGTAATTGTTCTTTATTTGCTCTTAATTATATGATTATAAATCCTATTAATCTTTGCAAATACGAGTTGATGAGCTTCTAATATTGCACCTATTTCCATTCCAGTAAATACATTTTGGGCTACAATCTTGTTACCTGCAATTATTTTTGAAGTGGAATTATATAAGCATAAA
>JAUYED010000007.1 GCA_030691525.1 Bacillota bacterium
TCTTCTCTTTCTCTGATTTCAAAGTCCAGCTTAATGCTCACAGATTACGTTCCAACAATATCCCAATGCGACCCCTGAAATGGCTATCTCCTACTCAGTTCCTGCACTCATACACTGTCCAATATGTTTGACAAACCTACAAGCAATAATACCCAGTCAAATTAATGAGCATTATCCGGCCGGCCGCCCTTGGCAATCAAACCTGAAATTTACAGTCACAAGATATTAATAAACATAGTGTTGCCAAACGAATATCGGGATGATAGAATATATTTGTTTTGAAAAGCGCATAAAAGGAGGTGTGGCGTGAATGGCCAAAGTTTGCGAAATTTGCGGCAAAGGGATTGGCTTTGGCAACAAGGTCAGCCATTCAAATAGGAAATCCAGGCGCAGCTGGGCTCCCAATATCCAGAGTGTAAGGGCTATAGTGCATGGAACTCCGAAAACGATCAATGTCTGCACCCGCTGCATCCGCTCGGGGAAAATAGAACGCAACGTGCAGCCGTAAGGGTGTTTTCACGCTCTTTTAAAGATCCTCAGGATCGCTTTTATAAATCTCGGAGCTTTGAAGCAATAGATTTTCATATCAATCCCTCCATGAAAGCTTTGGAAATTCCTCCTGTTTTAGCGGGCTCTGCACTTCCAGAAAAAGATGCCGAGCAGTATCAGCGCAATGCCGAAAATGATGCACCATACCCATACGGGAATAAATATGCAGATGATCAGCACGCCTATGATGATGAGTACCAAACCCAGCCATCTCTTGCCGCCGCACCAGTTTCTCCAAAACACAAAAAACCACCCCGACACTCTCGTCATTATATAATACTCGGGATAGTTCCGTTTTGATAACATGTTTATTTTCTCATTTATGCATCCTGCATGATGATGACAGCCATACCGCTTTTTATCTTCACGCGCGCAGTATCGCTGGTAAATACGTTGCTGATCCCCAGCGTCGTATTTCCAGGGATGTATCCGTTTTTGATAGGGTATCGCAGTCCCTCGGTGGATTCGATGAGAAGGCCCTGCCCAAATGGGATGATGGAGATTATTCTGCCCTTTTCCCCGCGAATTTCCACATCACCGCAGGCAGCCAGGACGCTTTGTCCTCCTCCGCATAGTTTCGCCTTCTTGCCAAGCTGTACCAGTTTCACCAGCAGCATGATATTTCCCAGCGTATGGTCTAACCGGTATCCGGTCGCACCCGCAATGATGAATTCGTCTGCGCCGCGGGAAAGGGCCAGTTCCACGGCTGCTTCAGCGTCTGTTACATTTTTTTTCCGCTCAAGGTATATGACCTGCACCCCCGCCTGCGCCATTCTCTCGGGCAGCCCCTCGGGGGTGGAGTCCATATCCCCGATAAGCACATGCGGCTGTATGCCCGACTTCTGCGCCCAGAGCGCACCTCCGTCTGCGCAGATGATGAGTTCCGCACTCTTTATTTCTTCGACCAGCCCCTTCTCGGGGATGAAGTCGCCGTTTGCAAAAATGGCCGCTTTCATTCTTCCCCGCCTTTCAGAAGGGATGCCGCCTTTTTCATGTCTTCTGCTCCAAAAAATGCCGTACCCGCGACGATGATCGTTGCGCCCGCTTCCCTGATGGCAGCGGCATTGGCAATAGTGATGCCGCCGTCCACGCTGATATCCGTTTCCAGGCCCCGCTTTCCAAGCATGGTGCGCAGGGCCGCGATCTTGTCTATCACTGCCGGTATGAATTCCTGCCCTCCGTAGCCCGGGTTGACAGACATCAGCAGGAAAAGGTCGGCCTCGCCCAGAACATGCTCTATAACATAGAGCGGCGTAGCGGGATTCAGGGCTACGCCCCGCTTCATGCCGGCTTCACGGATGCGCTGGAGCGTCCTATGAAGGTGCGCGCTGGTTTCGGCGTGCACCGTCAGATAATCCGCGCCCGCATCGGCAAAATCTTCGATATGTTTCTCAGGGTGCACGGTCATCAGGTGTGCATCCAGGATGAGCCGCGAATAAGAGCGAATGGCTTTGACCGCCTGAGCTCCTATGGTGATAGGCGGCACAAAGCTTCCGTCCATGACGTCAATATGGATCATGTCCGCTCCGGCTTCCTCCGCCCTTCTGACATCAGAGCCAAGCGCAGCATAATCTGCGGAGAGTATGGAAGCGCTCAATTTTGCCATATTTCCCATCGTCGCTGTCTTCACTCCCTCTTTAGTCTTGCAGTTCATGGAGGATGGCTATGCATCTTTCATCTGGTTCGAGTCAATTTATCCTTCGGCCACTGTCTGCTTTTGCTTGCGCAGTATCACCGCTTTTATTACTGCGCACTCCGCAGTATGAATATCGTTTCGGTGGTGTCCGTTTCCCTTCCGTTTACAAAAATCTTGATCTCCTTTTCTGAAGGGGTGAAGCTGTATGCTTCCAGCGGGATCGTTGTTTCCCCTCTGGAGTGATCTTTTGTGTAAAGGACGTATTCAAGATCGTTTTCGAGAAGCACTATAAGCACCCAGGATTTTGCCTGCTCTACGCTGACCTTGATGCTGACAGACGCATGGTAGGATTTAGAGACCTGTTTGCTTATCTTGAGTTCAACATATACGGAGCTGGGGGTCAGCGTCGTATTGGCCTCCGGCTGCTGTTTTATTACCTCGCCTGCGAACTGCTGGCTTTCCTCTTCATACACTCTGATCAATTTGAACCCTGCCTCGTTAAGGGTATCTTTTGCTTCATCCAGAGAGATTCCTGTAACTGAAGGCATCACGGAAACCGCAGGATTGCCGATGCCGCTCACCCAGAGATATACTGTATCCCCCCTCGATACCGTTGCGTCTGGCTTTGGGTCCTGGTCCAGCACATAACCGTCTGGCCCGTTGCTGGACCGGTAGTCTGTCGGCCCTGCAACCAGCCCCGATTCCTCTATCGTCTCCTCGGCAGCCGCCCAGGTCATGCCCACGAGGTCTGGCATAACCATGCTTTCGGGGCCCAAGCTTATTACAATTGACGCAATTTCGCTTTGTTTGATAGTGGCCAGTTGATCGGGCGTTTGCGATATCACTATCCCTTCAGGGACGTTGTCGTCCGCCTGCCTGACGATCTCATAATTTATCTCTCTTTCCGCCAGCAGTGCGACGGCCTCCGATTCGATGACCCCGGCAAGATGGGGCATTACCCCTAAACTCTGGTTATTCAAATCATTGAACAGCGTGCTTTGCGTAACGAAGACACTGATGAGCACCACCGCGAGCGCAAGGGTTGAGGAGAGCGTGATGAGCAGTATCCTGCGCAGCCTCTTTTTGGGGTCGGGTTGCTTTACAGTCCCGCTTTCCCCGTGTTTTTCAAACAAAGAAGAAAACTTCAGTGTGGGGGATTCCTCGCCGATTTTAGCGAAATTGCCGTTGGGTTCCCTTAGCGAGCGAAGCAGGTCCTTTTTCAGCGCGTCGGCGCTCTGGTATCTGCTATGCCTTGCTTTCTGCGTCGCTTTAAGCACGATATCATTGAGCGCCCTGGGTACCGTCGCGTTTATATCTTTTGGCCGTGGAAGCGGCGCTGAAACATGCTTCAATGCAACAGCTACGCCAGTCTCCGCTTTGAAGGGCATATCTCCGGTGATCATCTCGAAAAGAGTGATCCCAAGCGAGTAGATATCCGATATGCGCTCCGCTTGGTGTCCGTTCGCTTGCTCAGGCGATATATAGTGCACCGAACCCAGCGCGCCGGCGGCTTCCTGCGTTTTGGTATGCGAGGAAATGTCTCGTGCTATACCGAAGTCTGTGACTTTTGCAGTTCCGTTCTCGGTGATGAGGATATTCTGTGGCTTGATGTCCCCATGGATTATGCCCATGGCATGCGCGGTTTTCAGCGCATCGCAAACCTGGGTGGCGATCCTCACCGCTTCCCTGTGCGTCAGAGTGCCATTTTCCCTGATAAGGTCTTTCAGCGTCCGGGGGATATATTCCATGACAAGGTAATAGTCCTCTCCGTCGCGGCCTATATCGTACATTTTGACAATGTTGGGGTGGGAAAGGGTCATGGAGGCCTGGGCTTCGCGCCTGAAACGCCGCAGGAACTTTTCATCTTCCTGAAGTTCACGCTTCAATATCTTTACCGCTACGCTGGCGTCCGTAGCCAAATTTTTGGCAAGGTACACTCTGGACATGCCGCCCACGGCCAATTCCTTGATTATTTCATACTTGCTGCTTAATATTCTGCCGGTCATACTTTATTACCCCCGGCTTCCATATTGAGTGCCGCAACGGCAGTGATGTTGTCTGCCCCTCCGCGTGATAGCGAAAGCCGTACCAGGTCGTCAACTTTCTTTTTCAGGGATGATCTGGATGAGAGTACACGGAGGATATCCTCGTCTATCATATATTCGGTCAATCCATCCGAGCATAAAAGCAGTATGTTTCCTTCGCTCCAGGAACAACGTATGACGTCGGGCTCCACCTTTGCGTGCGTGCCCACTGCCCGGGTTATCACGTTGCGGTGCGGGTGTGTGGTCACTTCTTCGGGCTTTATGCAGCCGTTAGCCACCAAATTGGCAACGAAGGTATGGTCTTTCGTCAATTGTATGAGTTTGTCTTTATCAAAAAGGTAGGCCCTCGAATCCCCGACATGGCCGATATATAATTCTTTTCTGTAGAGGACCGCAACTGTCAGCGTCGTGCCCATCCCGCGCAGCGTGATCCTCCCGCGCGACATGGCGTATATCTGCCCGTTGGCTGTCATCACGGCCGTTTTGAGTGCATCCACAGTGTTTCCTTCTCCGATTTCTGCCAGCGCGCGCAGGGCTTCGGCGACTGCAGTCTGGCTCGCCACCTCTCCTGCGGCATGCCCTCCCATGCCGTCGGCAATGATCATGACATTTGACGGCAGGGCAGAAGGCGTCACGCTCACGCAGCTGAGCGGGCCCGGGATATAAAAGCAATCTTCGTTATTCTTCCGGATACGGCCGGTATGTGTTCTGGCCGCAAAAACCATCTTATATTCCCCTTTGTATTTCATTCCAAGCGGCTGCTCCGAAGCTGTCCGCAGGCGCCCTGGATATCCTTTCCCAGCGACCGCCTTATAGTGACGGATACGCCTTCCGCTTTGAGTATTGCTTCAAATCTCTTCATGTCTTTATGTTCCAACGGTTCAAGCGCGGCTTCGCGGGCAGGGTTGAGATAGATCAGGTTGACGTGGCACTGAAGGTTTTTCAAATGGCTCGCAAGCATTTTTGCGTCCTCCGGGCTGTCATTGAGCCCTTTGATGGGCGCATATTCGAATATGACGCGGCGGCCGGTCCTGCTTACGTAAAGGCGCGCTGCGTCTATGATATCTCTCACACTGTAAGCTGAAGCCGCCGGCATGAGCTTCTTCCTTATCTCGTCCCGGGCGGCATGCAGTGAAATGCAGAGCGTCACCGGCAGCCCTTCTTCCGCGAGTTTTTTCATCTGCGGCACCAGGGCGCATGTGGAGAGAGATATGTTTCTCGGGCTGATGCCCATCCCCCGGGGGTCTCCGGCCAGCCGGATGAATTTGACGGCGTTTTCGTAATTGTCCAGCGGTTCCCCGCAGCCCATCATCACCACGTTGGTGACCGCCCTCCCGCCGCCTGCGGGCTCAGCCGCATTGTCCCTTTCCGCGGCAGCGCATTGCGCCGCCATCTCCCCCGCGGTCAGGTTGCGGGAAAGCCCCCCTATCGTGGAAGCACAAAATACACAGCCCATCCTGCATCCCGCCTGTGTGGAGATGCAGAGCGTCCCGCCGTGCTTATAATTCATATATACGCTCTCTATTATATTCCCGTCATCCAGCAAAAACAAATATTTTATGGTCCCGTCCCTTGAGATAAGCTTTCTCTCAATCCTTACGCCGTGGAGCGGGAGAGACTTGAGCTTCTCCCTGAGCGCTTTGGGGAGTTCACTCATTTCGTCAATGGAATAGCCCATTTGTAACTTTGAAAAGACCTGTCCTGCCCGGTAGGGCGCTTCGCCCAGTTCCTTCATCAGAGCAGTCATCTCGGAAATGTCCATATCAAAAAGCCCGTTCATGCCCGTCTCACCATTTTTGCAACGAAAAATCCGTCAATATGGTCTATATGCGGGAAAAGCTGTATCATCCCGCTGTTATAGCGGGCCTTATCTACGAAAGCCGGCATATGCGGTGCAAGGTCTCCGGGGGCAAACTTGGGGTTGCCGCCGAGAAAGGCCTTCACTACGCCTTCATTCTCTTCCTCAGTGATGGTGCATGTGCAGTAAATAAGGGTGCCCCCCGGCTTGACGTATTTGCTGCTCGTTTCAAGGATGGAGAACTGCAGCTCTGCCAGGTCCCTTATGGTTTCGGGGGATTTTGTCAGCTTTATATCGGGCTTGGAGTCAATAACGCCAAGGTCTGAGCAGGGAACGTCCACCAGCACTACGTCAGCACGTCCGACCAGCCCTTTTTTGATCTCGGTGGCGTCGTGCATCTGCGGTGTGATCATGGAAAAGCCCAGGCGTCTGGCATTTTTTTCGATCAAGGCGACGCGGTGCGGGTGGATGTCAAAAGCGATGATGTCCGCCTTGCCGCCCGAAAGCTGCGCCATCATAGCGCATTTCCCGCCCGGCGCGGCGCACGCGTCAATGATCAGCATCCCTTCCCTGGGTTCTGCGATATGCGCAACCAGTACGGCTGCCTCGCTTACGCTGGTGGCCTTGCCTTCAAGGTACATCGGATCCTGGGACAGATTCCCGTATCCACGGACATAGTAGCATTCCTTGCTCCACTCCCCTTTTTCGAAAGCCAACCTCCTGGATGCAAGGTGCGCCTCCCATTCGGCAGCAGAGATTTTTGAAGGGTTGGGGACAAGGCACATGCCTTTCTGCCTCGGGCGGTAAGAGAGCATGTTTTCAACGAAGTCCAGATCATACCTGGCTGCCCATTTTTCAACAAGCCATACAGGGTAGCTGTATTTGACGGAATAATACCGGCTGGGCTCATCGTCCTTATCGGGGAGCACGATATGCTCCTTATCGGCAGAGAGCTTTCTCAAAACGGCGTTGACAAAGCCGCTTTTTTTGTCCTGGCCGTTTTCGCGGCACAGTATCACGCTTTCGTTTACCGCAGCGCTGTCAGGAACGCGTGTGAGGAAAAGGATCTGGTAAGCCCCTATCCGGAGGATATTCATCAGGACATCGTCGGGTTTTTCCTTGATATAATGGTTAAGGGCATAGTCAACGTAGAGGATGTTTTCCAGCGTGCCATAGGCGATCTGCACAGCAAGCCGCCTGTCCATATCTGAAAGCTGCATGTTTTTCAGCACGTCTTTGACCGCAAGGTTGGAGTATGAGCCCTCCCGGGTCACTTTCATCAGGATATGAAGCGCAGCGTTCCTCGCGTTTTGCTTTTCCTCACGTATCATCGTACTGTTTCCTCAAAGCGGAGCACGCCCGCCATAGGATTGCCCCGCAGGTATTCCCTGGCGTTCATCCTTCTTCCTCCCGCCGCTTGAAGCTCCAGCACTTCGAGCGCCCCGTCGCCCGCCATGGCGATGAGTCCTTTTTTTTCACTTGCAAACAGGATATCCCCGGGCTTTGCAGCAAGAGCATCAAATTCCGGCCCAGCAGCCGCAGCCACCTTCCATATCTTCAATATCCGGCTGTCGTATACGGCAAAAGCGCCTGGCCAGGGGTCGCATGCGCGCACCATGTCCCGTATGCGTTCCCTGCCTGCCTTCCAGTCTATCTTTCCCGTGCTCTTATCCATCATAGGGCACTGCGTGGCAGTCCTCTCATCCTGCTTGACCCGTGGCGCGCTGCCCTTTGCGATGAGCCGAAGCGTCTCTCTGAGCACCTCCGCCCCCATCACCGACAGGCGGGCATAAAGCTCCCCTCCCGTCTCCCCGGGGCCGATGGGCGTTTCCCTCTGGAGGATGATATCGCCTGTGTCCACGCCTGTGTCCATGAACATGGTGGTGATACCAGTCTTTTCCTCACCGTTGATTATCGCCCACTGGATGGGCGCCGGGCCTCTGTATCTAGGCAGGAGCGAGGCGTGCACATTGATACATCCCAGCGGCGCGGTATCTAAGTTTTCCTTTGAAAGTATCTGCCCGAATGCGACTGTTGCCATCACATCCGGCTTGCAGGAGGAAAGAGCCGCCTGCGCTTCCGCGTCCCGGATGCGCAGGAATTGGAAGACGGGCAGCCCGTATGCCGCTGCCAGCACCTTGACGGGCGGGGGCGCATCTTTCATGCCCCTGCCTTTGGGTCTGTCCGGCTGCGTGAATACGCCGGCGATGGCATATCCTTCTTTGATGAGCATTTCGAGCGACGGCACCGCGAAACCGGGGGTGCCCAAAAAAACAACGCGCATAATTCTACTCTTTGACTTCCCTTATCATTTTATCTAGGATCAGTATCCCGTCTAAGTGGTCTATCTCATGGCATATCACACGGGCCAGGAGCCCTTCGCATTCCATCGTCTGCTCCTCTCCGTTTTTGTCCAGTGTGCAGATGGTAAGTTTATTCGGCCGTAAAATAATGCCTACCCTGTCCGGTACGCTCAGGCAGCCTTCCTCGCTCTCCACTTCGCCTTCTGTCTCTAGTATCTTGGGGTTGATCAGTTCGATGAGCCCGGCGTCCGAGTTTACTATGGCGACGCGGCGGAGGATACCCACCTGAGGCGCGGCCAGGCCTACCCCCTCTGCATCTTTCAGCGTTTCTTTCAGATCCTCGATAAGTTCCAATATCCTGCCGTCAATTTTTTCAACGGGGCGCGATTTCTTCCGCAGTATGTCTTCCCCGACTTTCAAAATCCTTCTCAAAGCCATGCTTTCTAAGTACTCCTTTTTGTATCCGGCGCTTAACATATCGATCATCATACCATGTTTGCACAATATGCTGCATATTATTCGCACTCATGGCTTGACCTTCGTGTAAATGTATCTGCGGTCTCTTTTTATTTATTATATCATGTTGCCCGGGTTTATCTCCAGCGCGCAGGCCATCTTGAGCTCCGGGTGGTTCTGAAGCAGCGCCTGGAGTGCGTCCAGCACCGCTTTGGTCTGCTCGTTCCTGCGGAGCTTGAGCAGCACCTGGTGCCGCGAAACGCCTTTTATACGCGAGATAGGCGCCGGCGTACACGCTGCCAGGAGCACATCGCCGGGGTTTTCTTCCAGTATCATCCTGACTTCCGAGAAAAAGTCCTCGCACTGTTTTTTCAGAGCGGCGGGGTCTTCGCCGTGGAAAATGTAGCGCACGAAAAGCGCAAAGGGCGGGAATTGCGCAATCTTCCTGTTGAGCAGCTCCTGCTTGTAAAATGAGCTGTAATCGTGCCTCGAAGCGCATTCGATGGCGAAATGCCGGGGAGAGTAAGTCTGCACCACCACGTTGCCGCGGAGCTCTTCCCTGCCTGCTCTTCCGGCCACCTGCGTTATGAGCTGGAAAGTCCTTTCTGCGCCGCGGTAGTCGGGCAGGTAGAGCGCCGTATCCGCCGCCATTACTCCGATGAGCGTGACTCTCGGGAAATGCAGCCCTTTGGCGATCATCTGTGTACCTATGAGCACGTCCGCCTCGTAGCCGCCAAATGCCTTCAATATGTTGTGATGGGAGTCCTTGCCTTTGGTCGTATCCATGTCCATGCGCAGCACGCGCGCCGTGGGAAAATATTTTTTGACCTGCTCCTCAACCTGCTGTGTCCCTATGCCGAACTGCTTCAGGTAGGGTTTCCCGCATTTGGGGCACACCGGCGGTATCTCCGACCTGTTCTGGCAGTAGTGGCACATCAGCGCGCCGCCCACCTTATGATAAGTCAGCGATACATCGCACTGGTCGCACATGAGCACATGCCCGCACCCGCGGCACAGCACGAAGTTGGAATACCCTCTCCGGTTGATGAAAAGCATCATCTGCTCCTTTTTATCAAGGCAGGTGCGGATCGCATTGAAAAGCGGCGCCGAGAAGATGGTGCGGTTGCCCGACAGGAGCTCCATTCGCATGTCAACAACCAGCGCCTGCGGCATCTCCCCTCCGCCTATGCGGAGAGGCAGCTCGAGAAGCTTGTATTCGCCCTGCAGGCAGGCGTAGTACGTCTCAACGCTCGGCGTCGCGCTGCCAAGGAGAAGCGCCGCGCCCTCGCTGCTGCACCGCGCTTTAGCCACTGCGTGCGCGCTGTAGTTGGGGTGCGTCTCGGAGCAGTACGCATGCTCGTGCTCTTCATCTATAACAATTAACCCCGGCTTTTTAAGCGGCGCAAATACCGCGCTCCTTGCGCCGATGACCACGTCCACTTCACCGAGGCGTATCCTTTTCCATTCGTCAAACCTTTCGCCCGCCGAAAGGCGGCTGTGCAGCACGGCGATCTTCTGACCGAACCTTTCGCGGAACCTGCCGACCATCTGGGGCGTCAGGGATATTTCGGGAACCAGGACGATGGCGGTTTTTCCCGTCCTGATGCATTCGCTGATGGCGCGCAGGTACACTTCCGTTTTGCCGCTGCCTGTCACCCCGTGCAGAAGGTAACTGCCCCTTCCTTCGCGGACAGAGGCCTTCAGTTCCTCCACCGCTTTCTCTTGATCCGGGGTCAGGATGTATTCAGGCCCCTTTTGTATACCGATGCTGGCGTATGGGGTGCGCCGGCTCTGCTCGTAGCCGATCTTCACCCAGCCCTTCCTGAGCATCGCAGATACGGCCGAAGAAGCTCCCGGCACCATCCTTTCCAGTTCGCAATGTCTTATAGGCCCGCCGCGGAGCATCTCAAGCACCTGAAGCTGCCGGGGCGCCTTGCTCTTCTCCGCTTCAAGCGGGGCAAGGCATCGAAGCGCGTCTTCAAGGTCGGCGCCTTCGATGGCAATGGCTACGGTCTTTAACACGCGCTCTGCCACCCTTTGCCCTCGCATCTGTGCAGGCAACATCAGGCGCAACGCCTCGGCCGTGGTACAGTAATATTCTTTTTTCATCCATTCGGAGAGTATGAGTTGGGCGGGAGTGAGCGCAGGAAAGCTTTCCAGAGGCCTGTAGAGCTGCTTGAGGCGGCTGTCCGGGATACAGCTCTTATCCTGAAGGGCAAGAACATACCCTTCGGTGGGGCGGTTCCCCGCGCCGAAGGGCACGAGCACCCGGCTGCCCGGGATTATTCCCTCCTTATATTCCTCGGGAATGGCATAATCAAAGACCCTGTCCAGATCGGAATGCGCGATATCCACGATAACCTGTGCTACGCCCACGATTGTTTTGCGCACCCCCTGCTAAAATGGCGTCCCCTTCCGGGACAAGTTCAAACGTTGCCTCGCAGCCTTGCTGCCTGGTCGAGTATCGAATGGGCAATCTTTATTTTCGGGGCAAGGTCAAGTGCGATCTTTTCGCCGTTTTTCAAAAAACACGTAACGATATTGGTGTCGCATCCAAATCCGGCGCCTGGCAGTGAAACGTCATTGGCCGCCACCATGTCGAGGTTCTTATCAATGAGCTTTTGCTTGGCATATTCTTCGAGATTGTCTGTTTCCGCCGCAAAACCGATGAGTATCTGGTTCTTTTTTCTTTTCCCCAGTTCGATTAAAATATCGGGCGTTTTTTTGAGCTTGATCTCGAGCCCCGTATCCGCTTTTTTGATCTTGCTGCCGTCTGCGCTTTCGGGCATGAAATCAGCCACCGCCGCGGCCATAATGACGATATCCGCGTTCTCGTATTCGCCCAGCACTGCATCGCGCATCTGCTCAGCCGTTTCTACGGAAACCATCCTCGCGCCCCGGGGCGGCGGGATGTGTACAGGCCCGCTCACGAGGATGACTTCCCCGCCGCGCTCCAGCGCTGCCTGGGCGATGGCGTACCCCATCTTCCCCGAACTTCGGTTGGCGATATATCGCACGGGGTCAATCGGTTCACAGGTCGGCCCCGCCGTCACGAGGATCTTCAAGCCCGCAAGGTCTTTTTTTACATCCAAAACTGAAAGCACCGCTTTGGCGATATCGTCTGTATCAGCGATGTGCCCCAGACCGACGTCGCCGCAGGCCAGCCGGCCGCTGACAGGCCCTACGAAGCGGCAGCCCATGGACTCCAGCTTCTCTATGTTCTGTTGGACGATGGGGTTTTCGTACATCCGCGTATTCATGGCGGGGGCGATTATGATCGGCGCCTTCGTAGCCATCACCGTCGTGGTCAGCATGTCATCGGCGATGCCGTGGGCGATCTTGCCCAGGATGTTGGCCGTGCAGGGCGCAATGAGCACTGCGTCCGCCGCTTTGGCTAGAGAAACGTGCCCCACTTCCCACGGCTTGTCCCTTTCAAAAAGATCGCAGGTCACGGGGTTTTGTGATATGGCCTCCAACGTGCGGGGAGTGATGAACTTCTGCGCATTTTTCGTCATCACCACATGCACGGCGATACCGTTTTTTTTCAGTGCGCCGGCGATGTCGGCTGCCCTGTAAGCGGCGATGCAGCCGGTCACGCCGAGTATGACTGTCTTTTGCCCGTCCATTTTATCAATCCAGCCCCTCGGGTCGCTCATAGGTGATCTTGCCCTCGAATATTTCGCGTATCGCCTGCGTGACGGGCTTGCTCGAGGGCCGCTCCGTCAGCGGGGGCTCTCCCGAAATCAGCTGCCTCGCCCGTTTCGCCACTTCCATAACCAAGGTGTATCGGCAGTCCGCTTTTTTAACCACTTTATCCAGTGATGTTTCTATCATAAACTTTTTCCGCCTTTCAGTATTTCGTCCATTCCGCGGTTTCTTTCCATCCGGCAGCGCTCTGCAGTAATGATGCATTCAACCTTTTTCACGGCCTTCTCCACTTCGTCGTTAACTACGATATAATTGTATTTCTCGATGAAGTCCAGTTCAAGGTAAGCCGTGGCAAACCTTTTCAGCGCCTGTTCCTCCATTTCAGAGTTGCGCTTTTTCAATCTTCTTTTCAGCTCCTCCATGGAGGGGGGAACGATGAAGATGAATACACCTTTGTCCATCTTGTCTTTGACCTTCAATGCCCCCTGAACGTCAATCTCAAGGATCACGTCATGGCCCTTTTTGATCTGGTCCTTCACATACTGTCTCGGCGTGCCGTAAAGGTAATCAAAGACCCTCGCATATTCGAGGAACTCCCCTTCTTCCGCCATCTTCATAAATTCGGCGTCGCTTTTGAAAAAGTAGTCCACGCCCTCTGTTTCATTGGGGCGGGGCAACCTCGTCGTGCATGATATGGAAAGCTTGAGCTGCGGGTTTCTCTCCAGCAGCCGGGCACAGATCGTCCCTTTGCCTGCACCTGATGGACCCGAAAGCACGATAAGCATACCCGTCTTCTGCATCCCGTTTACCGCCTTAAATTCAATTATTCTTCGTCAATATCCAGCGCATCCTTGACGCCCAGCCGGTGCGCTACTGTTTCGGGCTGCACCGCCGAAAGGATGACATGGTCGCTATCCATTATTATCACGGCGCGCGTCCTGCGGCCGTAGGTGGCATCCACCAGCGTGCCCTTTTCCCGTGATTCCTGTATGATGCGCTTGATGGGTGCAGACTCGGGGCTGACGATAGCTATCAGCCGGTTAGCCGAAACGATGTTCCCAAAACCGATGTTGATAAGTTTGATGCCCATAATATACCTCCTGATGTATATATAATATAAGCCTTAATTTCAAATTTAATCGTCTTTAAACGCATCCTCACTCGAGGTTTTGCGCTTGCTCGCGTATTTTTTCTATCTCGGCCTTGGCTTCGATCACTGCCGTGGCGATCTCGGTATCCAAAGACTTGCTTCCCATCGTGTTGACTTCCCTGTGCATCTCCTGTGCCAGAAAATCCACTTTTCTCCCCTGCGGCTCCTGCAGAATGAGCAGCTTTTTCGTCTGTGCGATATGGCTTTTGAGCCGTATGACCTCTTCGGTGATATCGCACCGGTCGGCATAGATAGCCGCTTCGGCAGCCAGCCGCGTATCGTCCACGGCGATGTCTTTGAGCAATTCAGAAAGCCGGGCGCGCAGTTTTACCGCATATTCCTCCAGCACCCTGCCGGCGCGGCCGTTTATCGCATCCGCCAGTTTTGAGACGCTGTCCATCCGCGAAAGGATATCCCCGCACAGTGCCTGGCCTTCCATCTCGCGCATCTTCACTACCCCATCCAGCGCGCCATCCACGGCCTCTATGACCAGCTTCCTCAAAAAATTCTCGTCTTCGTGCTCTTCCTCCACGGCGATGATTTCAGGCAGGCGCGCCAGCTGCATCACCGAAATGTCGTTTTTGAGCTTCCGCCTCCTGGCCATCATATGGAGCCTGGTAAGATAAGCGTCCAGCAGCACCTCATCCAGTATGACGTTTTTCGCGCCCGGATGCCTGTTTGCAAAGTTGATAAAAACATCCACACGCCCGCGGGAGATGCGCTTCTGTATGCATTTTTTGATATCGTCCTCGAACTTCGCCAGATTTTTGGGCATGCGTACGTTGAAATCGAAGTAGCGGTGGTTAACCGTTTTGATTTCAACGGCTATTTCATACCCTTCCCTCTCGCACCTGTTGGAACCGAAGCCTGACATACTGTTCAATGCAAAAAACCATTCCTTTGATCCGGCTGAACAGCCGATTATATTTATAATATCATATTTATCTGGCTTGTGGAGTTCTATCCTTATTTTTCTTGCTTTTTTTCGTTTTCTCTTTATATTGCTTCAGCTTGAATATCTCGTCTGCCTCCGGAGGCGCCAACGGCTCCTCTTTGCCGGAAGTAATGAGCGTTTTTTTGTGCTTTGTGAAGCGTCCGATAACCTTTGCCGGTATGCCTTCATCATTCAGTGCAGTAATCAGCTTGGCTGCATCAGGATGCGCTATCAGCATGCATCCGCTGGAGATAAGTTTCAAGGGGTCTATGCGGAAGTGGCTGCATATCTTTCTTGTAACGGGCAGCACCGGTACATCGTCTGCTATGATTTCAACGCCTATACCAGCCGCCTCTGCTATTTCCCAAGCTGCGCCCAGCACGCCCCCCTCGGTGACGTCGTGCATCGCATGGGCCTTATTTTTAGCGCCGAGGAGCCCTTCCTTCACAACGCTTATGCTTTTTTTGAGCGCTAACGCTTCATTCAGCTCTTCTGGTGAAAGCACGCCAGAGAGCTTCGGCTGATGATCGGCGGCAATGATTGCGGTGCCTTCAAGCCCCGCCCACTTGGTCATTACCAGCGCGTCCCCTTCCCGTGCGCCGCCGGGCAGTATGAGCGCATCTTTATGGCACGTCCCCAGAGCCGCAGCCGAGATGACAAGCCTCCTGACCGCGTCGGTGACTTCGGTATGTCCTCCTACGATCTCCACGCCCAGTTCCCTGGCAGTATGCTCCATCTGGATGACCAGTTTTTCGATGGCAGCAAGATGTGCATCCGGCGGGGCAAGGAGCGTGGCCACCACCGCAACGGGTTGTGCTCCGAAAGCCGCAAGATCGTTGCAGGTAACAAGAAGCGAAAGCACGCCCATATCCGCGTCAGCAGCCGTGATGGGGTCGGTCGTCAGCACGCAGATATTCCCCCGTACATTGATTGCGGCGCAGT